>JAYEHB010000254.1:0-5966 GCA_034659375.1 Thermodesulfobacteriota bacterium | reverse complement strand
TAACCGGCACGGCCGGAGCGTGGTATTCGCATCGGACACAGCAAAGGATGAAACTCTATGATTTTAAATAGTTGGATGGAGTTTCATATAACCGGCATGGCCGGTGCGTGGTTCTTGCATCGGCCACAACAAAATATTCAACTCCATGAGTTTAGATAGTTATGCGGAGTTTCATATAAAAACAACCAGTTATCAAAGGAAAAACATAAAATGACAGAATATGATTTGTGGAAAATCTTTCCCAGAATGCCCAAAAAAGTTACAATTGGTGACATTACTGTTAGAGACGGATTTCAGCATGAAGAAAAATTCATATCCACTGAAGCTAAAAAATTCTATCTTGAAGAGTTGATATTTGCAGGATGCCGGTATATTGAAGTGACAAACTTAGGCAATCCTTATGCAATGCCCCAGTTCAGCGATGCTGAGGAGCTGTTTAAATATATCAGGGGAGAAAGATTTAAGAAAAAATGTGATAAAAGAGGTATTAATATTGATGATATCTGCTTTACTGCAATTACCATCAGAGAACCATCCGTTGACAAGGCAATTGAGATGAAAGAACAGGGAATCGGGCCGGACAGAATTCTCATGATGGTCTCAACAGAAGAGGAACACCATTTTGCCAATTCAGGAACCACTCTTCCAAATTACTGGAAAGAGGCTGAAAGAAGCATAAAAAAATGTAATGATGCAGGCATAAAAATGTGCGGAACAGTGAGCACCATATGGGGAAGTCCCATTGGAGGTGCCACAGATATGAAAGATGCCGTAGCATTTACAAAAAGATGGCTTGATATTGGAGCCAACGATGTTGAACATGCAGACCATGACGGAAGTGCATCTGCAGCAGATGTTTACAGATATTTTTCCATGGTGTTAGATGAATTGCCTGATACAAACCTTCATATTGCACATTTCCATGAAACCAAAAGAATGTCATCGGCTTCAATTCTCGCTGCCATGCAGGCAGGCATAACAAACTTTGAAGCAACATTAGGCGGTCTTGGCGGCCAGCCTTCAAATTTCCTTGATGACAGACCCATCAGAGGTACAGGGGATTACTATTATGAGGATCCCAGATATGTTGGCCTTGTCTGTCTCGAGGATACCCTGGTGCAGATAGATGAGATGGGCATTGAGCACGGCTGGGATGTTGACAGGGTACTCTGGCTTGGAAAACAGATGGAAAAAACCATAGGAAGAAGATTGAGGAGCGAAGCCATGATAAACGGCAGAACCCTTAAAGACGGCCACATGCACTTTGCAAGACCAGGTCTTCAGAAGTTAAAGAAAAAACTTGGCGAGCTGTAAAAATTAAGGAGAAAAAAACATGGACGCAAAAAAAGAGACTCCCCATATCAATGTTGATTATTTTGAAAATCTCACAGGAGAGATAAAGACCGGGGAAACAGGTGAAATTGATGAAGTTGGGAAACGCATTAAAATTTTAAGGGAGAGCAAAGGCCTTTCAATTGATGAGCTTTCCAATCTTACAGGATTTGATAAGCAGCGGCTTGAAGATATTGAAAATGGTGTAATACAACCCCAGCTCGGGACTGTTATGAAACTCTCCAGAGCGTTGGACAGTGCGCTTGGAAGGCTTGTTTCAGGAATGGGTACTAAACTCTACTCCATAACAAAGAAAAATGAGAGGAAAAAGATATCAAGATCAACATCACAAAAAGGAAAACAGAATCTCTATTCTTATATGAGTCTGGCTCCTGAAGTTCAGGGGCGCCACATGGAGGCTTTGATTGTTCAACTTGAGGAGAGTCCTGTAAAGGAGACTTCTGTCCACGACGGAGAGGAGTTTATATATATTTTAGACGGTGTTGCAGAGCTTTTCATTGATGACAAAGTATATGATCTCAACCCTGGAGACAGTGTCTATTATCTCTCCACAACTCCCCATTTGATAGCTGCAAAACAGGAAAAAGCAACCATACTTGCTGTACTTTATAAATAGTTCTGGTGTTGGCGGGGTCAGGCCTGACCCCCCATATTTCAACCACTAAATTAAGGAGATAAGCAATGGCAAAGCTCTTATGGGAGCCGTCTCAAGAGAGAATTAAAAATTCCAATATGTTCAGTTTCATGGAGAGGGTTAACGAAAAATATAAAAAAAACTTTACAGAATATGACGATCTTTATCAGTGGTCCATAGAAAACCTTGAAGATTTCTGGACAGAGATGTGGGATTTTGCCGATATAAGGGCTTCAAAAAACTATGATCAGATCATTGATGATCCTTTAAAAATGCCGGGAGCCAAATGGTTTTCCGGAGCACGCCTTAATTTTGCAGAAAATCTTTTAAGATTCAGAAATGATAATTGTGCCATTATATTCAGGGGAGAGGATAAAGTAAGAAAAACTCTCACCTACAACGAGCTATACAATGAGACGTCAAAAATTGCAGCCTCCCTTAAAGAGATCGGGATCAAGCCCGGAGACAGGATCGTGGGGTTTATGCCCAATATGCCTGAATCCATAATTGCCATGCTTGCCGCCACAAGCCTTGGAGCTGTCTGGTCATCATGTTCCCCTGATTTTGGCATCAAAGGTGTTCTTGACAGGTTCGGTCAGACCAGACCCAAGGTTCTTTTTACAGCAGACGGCTATTTTTTCAAAGGAAAACCCCTTGACAGCCTGGATAAAATTGCAGGCATTATCAAAGAGATTCCATCCATTGAGAAAATTGTTGTGGTACCCTACACAAGCAAAAAACCTGATCTGACAAAACTTCCCAATGGTATATACTACAGCGACTTTAAAACAGATAATCCAGGGGACATTGAATTTGAACAGCTCCCCTTTGATCATCCCCTCTATATCATGTATTCATCAGGCACAACAGGACTTCCCAAGTGCATGGTTCAAAGTGCAGGGGGGGTTCTAATGCATCAGATCAAAGAGCTTATGCTCCATACAGACCTTAAAGAGGAAGATACCATTTTCTACTTTACAACCTGCGGCTGGATGATGTGGAACTGGCTCACAGCATCATTGGCTGCGGGTGCAACTCTGGTGCTGTTTGACGGCAACCCGTTTCACCCGGGCCCCGATGCTCTCTGGCACATGGCCCAGGATGAAAAAATAACTGTGTTTGGCACAAGTGCAGGCTATATTGCAGCCCTTAAAAACGCAGGAGTACGCCCGGGCAGAGAATTTGATTTAACCAGCCTCAAGGCTCTCCTCTCCACTGGTTCACCTCTTTCCATGGAAGATTTTGATTTTATCTATGATGAAATTAAAGGTGATCTCCAACTGGCTTCCATATCAGGAGGTTCGGATCTTAACGGCTGTTTTGCCCTGGGCAATCCAATGGGTGCTGTCTATTCCGGTGAACTCCAGTGCCGGGGACTTGCAATGAAGGTCTTTGCCCATGATCAGAACGGAAAACCTGTTATTGGGCAGCAGGGTGAACTTGTATGCACTGCACCTTTTCCATCCATGCCCATCTATTTCTGGGAAGATGAAGATGGAAAAAAATATAATGCTGCATATTTTGAAGACAGCCCCGGCATATGGACCCATGGTGATTTCATTGAAGTGACTGAAAGGGGCGGAGTTATCATGTACGGCAGATCAGATGCCACTCTTAATCCAGGAGGAGTTAGAATAGGTACAGCCGAAATTTACCGCCGCATTGAACAGATGGAAGAAATTGAAGACAGTGTTGTTGTTGGACAACAATGGAACAATGATGTAAGGGTAATACTGTTTGTAAAAATGGCAGAGGGATATGATTTAACTGATGCTCTTATGGACAAAATTAAAAAAGATATCAGAACCAGTGCATCACCAAGGCATGTACCTGCAAAGATAATTGCCATAGCAGATATCCCATACACCCTTAATATGAAAAAAGTGGAGCTTGCAGTAAAAAAGGTAATCCATGGTCAGGAAGTAAAAAATAAAGATGCTTTAAAGAACCCTGAAGCTTTGGATCTTTACAGCAATATTAAAGAACTGCAGTAAGGGAGTTACAAACAATAATAATACCCGTTTATCGTTAAAAGTGCGGAAGATTACTGAATATCGAATCTGCATACGGGTAATTTATATTCTTGTAGCTCCCTAAATATGGGGCACTGGTCAAACATTTACATTACTAACCCGAATAGTTACGAACTGCAAAGCTGAACAAGGAGGAAAGATGTCAAATCAACCACCTGTACTAATGGAAAAAAATGATGGAATCGGTATAATTATCTTAAACAGGGTAAAAGAGAAAAACACTTTTACCCCGGAATTTGCCAAATTACTGACTCAATATCTAAAAGAGATGGATGAAAATGATGAAATCCGGGTTGTGGTTATCAAGGCAAACGGCAAACATTTCTCCACAGGTATATCCCTTGACGAATTTCCTGGAAAAACCATTGGGGAATACAGAACCCTCATAGAGCAGATGGACGAACATAACCATACCATTGCAAATATGAAAAAACCTGTAATAGCCTGTGTAAATGGATTTGCCATTGCCAATGGTGCAGGGCTTGTATTTGCCTCGGACATGGCAATTGCTGCTGAAAGTGCAAAATTTGGAACAACAGCAATAAATGTCGGACTAATCTGCCTTGGCCCGGCAGTTCCACTTTCAAAACTTGTATCCCGTAAAAAACTTTTTGAAATGGTTCTTGGAGGTGATATCATCTCTGCTGCGGAAGCTGAAAAAATTGGCCTCATAAACCGTGTGGTTCCAGACGATGAACTGGAAAGTGCCACCATGGAACTTGCTGCAAAACTTGCTGCAAAAAGCCCCCTTGCCATGGAATGCGGAAAAAAAGGTCTCTATGGAATGACAGATCTTCCCTATCACCAGGCCCTGGATTACCTGGGAGAACTGTTTGCCTCTTTATGTGCAACTGAAGATGCCGCCGAGGGACTTAAAGCCTTTACCGAAAGAAGGAAACCTGAATGGAAAAAGAGATAGCATCCTATTACACTTCTAAAGACCTTACATCAAGGATTGCCATTGCCCTTAAAAAAGCTGGGAAAGATCCTGAAAAGCTGACTTTAAAGGATCTTTCCGTGATTGACCAGCTACACACAGGCGGCCACCTTGCAACTCTTGAACTTGCAAAAAAAGCAAATCTTCATCAGGAAAACAAAATCCTTGATGCAGGCTGCGGCATTGGGGGTTCTTCACGACTTCTTGCAAAAGAGATCAGATGTTCAGTAACTGGTATTGATCTTGTTGATGAATTTATTGATGCAGCAAATTTTCTAACAAAAAGTACAGGTTTTGATAATCTTGTAAATTTCCTTCAAGGGGATATAATTAACAGTGGTTTGCCGGACAACTCCTTTGACTGTGTATGGTGCCAGCACACTCTAATGAATATAGATGACAAAAAAGCTCTTTTTGCAGAATTTAGAAGAGTGTTGTCTACTTCAAAAAAAGGGGACAAAGGAAAGCTGGTTTTACATGAAGTGGTAAAAGGAGAAGAGTCCTCCTTTAACAAAATCCATCTGCCTGTTCCCTGGGCTGATGACCATTCAATATCATTTCTTCTGCCCTGGAATGAGATAGATGCTCTGTTAAAAGATGCAGGTTTTACATGCCTGTTTCATAGGGATCTCACAGACCAGGCAAAAGTGTGGTGGCAAAAAGTGAAATCAGCAGGCAAAAATTTTTCACTTAAAGCTGACAATCCAAGACCCCTTGGCCCCCACATCATATTTGGTAAAAACGGCTCTCTTTTCGGCAATACCATGAGTGCCAACCTTGAAGACCCTGTCTTAAAAAAAGGGCTCATAAAAGTGATGGAAGCTGTTTATACCATCTAATAAGGATGCCAATTTGTTGTGGCGGGGCGAATATCATGCTCCGGCCAGTTTCTGCCCTTTAGGGTATGCCGGTTATAACAATTTCAATGGGTCTAAAATAAATATCACCTTACCTGAAGGTGTAATTGTAGCACCGGCAATACCAGAAATTTTTGAAAGTGCCCCTGTAA
>JAYEHB010000253.1:2001-8724 GCA_034659375.1 Thermodesulfobacteriota bacterium | reverse complement strand
CTGGCTGCGAGGGTTTAAGCAGACCGGAGTCCCTCGCTTGCAGGGACTTCGGCGTTGTGCGAGACTTCGGCGTTGTGCAAGGGACTTCGGCGAGGGAGTCCCTGCAAGCGAGGAACTCCCTTCGGCGTTGTGCAGAAATTATAATTTCTAAAGGAGAGCGGCATGAAAATACTGATTGCAGAAGATGATGTAACGTCCCGCACCATACTGACTGCCATGCTGACCAAATCAGGGCACAAGGTAACAGCATGTGTTGATGGCAACCATGCATTTGAAGCGGTTCAAAATGACGATGATTTACAGCTTGCCGTACTGGACTGGATGATGCCCGGGCTTGACGGTATAGGGTTTTGTAAAAAAATCCGCAGGGAATATAAATCAAAATATGTATTATAAATCAAAATATGTATTTATCATTATGCTTACCTCAAAAACTGAACAGGAAAGTATGATTCAAGGGTATGAAGCAGGTGTTGATTTCTTCATGACCAAACCGCCAAATATTGAACTGCTCAACAGGATGATTGCTGTGGGGCAGAGAATTATAGGACTTCAGCAGAATCTTCTACAAGAAAAAGAGAAAACTCAAAGTTATGCCAATGAGATGGAAGACCTTGCCAATGATCGTGCAAAGCAGCTTGTAGATGCTGACAGACTGGTTACCCTTGGAACCATGAGTGCCGGCATTGCCCATGAAATTAATAATCCGACAACTTTTATTTCAGGGAATGCCCAGTCTTTTGAGACATTCTGGCCCTATATTGAAACATTGATTAAAGAAAAGGGAAAAGAGAGCAAAGAAGCAGATAAACTTAAATTCATCCGAGAAGAGATACCAGACCTTATTTCAGGTATAAAAAACGGGGCAGACAGGATAACCAGGATTGTAAAAAGTCTTAAAACTTTTGCACATCATTCTGATACCCAGAACCATGATTATTTTAAAATTCAGAATGCTGTTCAAAATGCACTTGTTTTGTGTCATAATAAACTTAAATATAATATTGAGATCATAGAAAATATTGAGGGGGACCTTCCCCAAGTATTCGGAGACAGCCAGCAGATTGAACAGGTCATTGTTAATATCTTAAACAATGCGGCTGATGCAGTCAAAAACCTGGATAATGCTATAATCAATATTGATGCCTGGCAGGAAGAAACTCTTGTCAGTATTAAAATAATGGATAATGGATCAGGAATTAAAAAAGAAAATCTTGATAAGATTTTCAATCCTTTTTTTACAACAAAACCTGTGGGAGAGGGGACAGGACTTGGCATGTCAATCTCACACGGGATTATCCAGGCACATAAAGGCGCTTTTGACGCAGGAAACAATCCTGATAAAGGTGCTTTCTTTCATGTTATTTTACCAGCAGGCAAAAAAGCAAAGGAGATCATAAATGAATGATGAAAGAAAGGCGACTATTCTTATTGTTGATGATGAGCCGGAAATAAGAAAGATGCTTTCCAGGCATTTCAGATTTCAGGGATATGCTGTTTTTGAGGCTGAAAATGGTGTTAAAGCACTTGAAGTGCTTGGAAAAAATAGAGTAGAAGTTGTAATCACCGATATGATGATGCCGGAAATGAATGGAGAAGAATTACTTCGGGAAATCAAGAATGAATATCCAATGGTGCAGCGTGTTGTCATAACAGGATATGTAAAGCTCGAATTTTTGTTATCAGCACTTAAATATGGTGCCACAACCTGTGTTTTTAAACCACTCAATGATTTATCCGAATTGGAAGATGCCGTAGCTGCCGCAGTAAGACATCTCCAGCACTGGCAGAAAAAATTTAAAGAACTCAGAGGACTTATAAAAGGAAAATAAAAATGCCGGAATATGATATTGATCCTGAAGTCCTTGCGGGCTTTATAGATGAAGCACAGGAAAGTTTGGAACTTGTTGAAAATCTTTTTGTAGATCTTGAGCAGGATCCAGGTAATATTGAGATTGTCCAGGAGATATTTCGTCCCATCCATTCACTGAAAGGTACTTGTCCATACTTTGGGTTGCTTTACACCAAAGAGTTGTCCCATACCATGGAAAACATTCTTGATGATGTCAGACAAAAAAAAACGGCTGTCAATAAGGAGATGATCACCCAGCTTCTTGCAGGCAATGATATGCTCATTCAAATTTTTGGCAGGCTCTCCCGTGGGGAAGATGAAATCACGGATGAAGATGCTTTCAGAAAAATGGTGGAAAGCCTTTCTAAGCCCTTTGATGCCGAAAAACCATCACCATCATCATCATCACCATCACCATTTGATTTTGATTTTAATATTGAAACTGTGATTATCATCATGGACAGAATTGAAGAGGTGAAAAGTTTACTGCCTGATGATTTTGCAGGCCTGTCCCATGAAATCCAGGAATTGCTCGAAAATATCTTTGGGGCACGAGAAAGCCTTGAACAGCAGTTACAGCAATTAAATGAAAACAAAGAGGATAAAGAAAACAAAGAGGATAAAAAAAACAGAGAAGATAAGAAAAAAACTCCAGGGGTAAAAGAGACAAGAAAAGAAAGTGAGGATAAGAAAGAAAGTGAGGATAAGAAAAAAACCAGGTCGTCGGAACATCAGGAAAAAATGCCTGACAAAACAATGAGGATTCCTGAAAAAAGCATTGACACCTTTATTGATTATCTTGGTGAACTTGTCATTGTGGAGGAGATGTTTTTATATCTGCAGAAAAAAGTAGCAAAGATGAGCCAGGATCAGAAAGTATCAGCAGATTTTAAAAGGGTCATAGACACCTTTTCAAGCCTTTCTGATAATCTCATTAAAACTATTCTGAAAATAAGAAGTATGGAAGCATCAACTCTTTTAAAAAAATCCACAAGAATTGTAAGAGATATTTGTTCCGAGGGCAATAAAAAAGCCACAGTTCGAATTGAAGGAGAAAAGATCAGGATTGATAAGAGTTATGTTGAACTTCTTGATGCACCATTAACTCATCTTGTAAGAAATGCTATTGACCACGGCATTGAAGATCCTGAAACCAGAAAAGAATCTGGTAAATCTGAAACAGGAAATATCCTTGTTGCAATCCGCGAAACAGGTGATGACATTACTCTTGTGATCCAGGAAGATGGCAAAGGACTGGACTATGATGCAATTTATAAAAAAGCGGTGGAAAAAGGAAATGTAAAGGAGGGACAGAATCTCTCCCAAAATGATATTGCCCAGTTGGTCTTCCAGTCCGGAGTTTCAACGGCAAAAGAGGTAACAGATATTTCCGGTCGTGGAGTGGGCATGGATGTTGTTAAAAAAGCCATTGATTCTGCCGGTGGAACCATCAATATCGAATCAGCAAAAGGAGAAGGCTCCACTTTTTCAATAGTGCTTCCAAAAAATGTGACAACTCAGATTATCTCTGGTTTTCTCATTAGATCAGGAACTTCTGTTTATGTCTTTCCCATGGAACTTATGGGTGAAACTTTTTTTCCTGAAGAGTCAGATTTCAGCACCTTGCAGAACAGGGAGCGGGTCGTAAGCAGAAGAGAGAGGCTGTTTCCCGTTATTGATCTTAAAGCGGCTCTTTTTCGAAAAGGCGTAACCAGAAAAAACTTAAACAGGACAATTGATAAAACACAAAAAGCTGAACAAAATGTTGAACAAAATGTTGAACAAAATGTTGAACAAAATGTAGGGATGATTGTCAGTGTGGGCTCAAAAGAGTATGTTTTTTGTGTGGATGAACTGCTTGGCGTTCAAAAGGTTGTTGTTAAGCCTGTCAAGGGGTTGGGAATAGATGAAAGCATTTTTGACGGCGCTGCCATGATGGGTGACGATTCCGTTGCCATGATTCTTGGACCCGAAGGGCTGAAGGCTCTTGTTGAAGGATATTGATGCGGAGAGGTCATTGCAGTTGTCAAAGACGACAAACTCGCAGGCCTGACCCTTCACTACTGGCCCCTCACTACTAACTAAAAAAAAAAGGAAACTGCTATGGAAAACGACCCGAAGATATTTGATCCAAAAGAACTTTTAGAAAATTTGATGGATGACAAGGAGCTTGTCCAGACCATTCTTGAAGGATTTCTTATGGATATTCCTGAACAGATTAAAACACTTGAGGATTATCTTGAAAAAAAAGACATCGAAGGTGTTGAACGTCAGGCTCATACCATTAAAGGAGCCTGTGGCAATGTAGGGGCAGCAGCTTTGCAAGCTATTGCCTATGAGATGGAAAAAGCCGGCAATGCCGGAGATTTTGAAGCAGTTCAAAAAGGTATGCCCGAGCTTTCTTCCGGATTTGAAATATTAAAACAATTGATTGAAGCTACTGTTGAGCAATGGCAGAGTTAAGGATTACTTAAAATTATGGGAGGGGAATCCCGACGATTTAGTTGAATTATGGATGGAGGAAATGATGCCAAATCATGAAAATATTAGAGTATTGCTGGCTGAAGATGCAAATACAATGCGTATTATTCAAGTTCAGACGCTTGCAAAAATTGGATGTAATGACATTGTTGATGTAGAAAACGGGAAAATTGCATTTGAAAAACTTGAGCAGGAAAAAAATTTTGACCTGATTATCAGTGACTGGAATATGCCTGAAATGTCAGGATTTGAGCTGCTTGAAAAAGTTCGTGCCCATGATGATTATAAATCCATCCCTTTTATCATGGCAACGGGTCAGTCAGATAAGGCACAAAATAAAAAGGCTCTTGATGCAGGTGCTGATCATCTGATCTCTAAACCCTTTGGAGAAGATGAATTAAAAAAGGTGATTGATCAAGTGTTCTCAAATGACCCTGAAGCTTTGAGTGAGCAGGAACAGGTTGAAAAACCAAGACTTTCCGACACAGGTAAAGTTATTTTAAGGATTGCCCATATCCAGATTACGGATCACCTTGTGGTTGGTGTACTAAAACATTTGATTGAGACAGGCGAAATAGCTCCTGAAACTTTTGAACTTGAGCTTACCCGCATGTCGGGCTGGAATCCTGTTGCCGCATCCTTAGAAGATGGTTCCATGGATGGTGCATGTATTCTTGCACCCCTTGCAATGGATTTGTTTCATCACGGAGCACCATTAAAACTAATCCTTTTAACCCACAGAAACGGCAGTGCATTCATAAAAAGTACAAAAGGAATGCAGCAGACAAATCTTACGGATTTTTTTAAGGGGAAATATTTTTTAGTTCCCCATAAAATGTCCATCCACCACATGATTTCCCATATGTTTTTTAAAAGCATTAATATCAACCCTTCCCTTGACAAAGGAGACCAGTTTGATCTTGAGCTTGAAGTAGTTGCACCTGTGGACATGCCGTCTTTTTTAAAGGATAGTTCAGAAAATGCCGGTTTTATGGTTGCTGAGCCGATTTGTACCAAAACTGAGGCAGCAGGTCTTGGTACTTTAGAATTTACTTCAAGTGAAATGTGGGACAATCATCCCTGCTGTGCTTTAACTGTTCAGGAGGATTTTTCAAATCAATATCCGGAAGTTTTATTTGAATTTACAAAATTTGTTGTCAAAGCAGGACAATATATTGCACAAAACCCCAAACACGCAGCAGAAATTGCAGTTAATTTTCTGGATCCCGACAAGACAATTGGTCTTGAATCCTCGTTGCTTGAAAATGTACTGACTGATCCTGAAGGAATCAAAACCGATAATTTATATCCTGTTGCTGCTGAATTTGAAAAAATGCAGGACTATATGGTCAATAAAATGGATGTGGGTTCCCTTATTGATATTGATAAATTTTTAGATCTCAGGTATGCAGACAAAGCCTGTCCTTTAAAGAAAGGATCTGCTCCTTATGCCGATAAAGAAGAAATTCAGTCAAAAAAAGGGGTATTCATTGAAGGTAAATATCTTACCTTTACTTTAAACAAAGAAGAGTACGGCATAAATATTTTAAAAGTTCGAGAAATCATCGGCATGATGCCTATAACTGAAGTGCCGAGAACTGCCGATTTTGTCATGGGTGTTATCAATCTGCGGGGCAAGGTCCTTCCTGTCGCAGATTTAAGGCTCAGATTTGACATGCCGGAATTTGAATATACTGATCGAACCTGTATTATCGTAGTTGAAACCAATGAAAATTCAAAGAAAGTCTTAATCGGCGTTGTTGTGGATGCTGTATCTCAAGTGCAGTATATTACAGGAAAAAATATTGAACCACCCCCTTTCATTGGTTCCCGGCAGGATACTGACTATATACTTGGCATTGCAAAGATGGAAAAAAGTGTAAATATTTTATTGGATATTGATAAAGTTCTGAAGATTAAAAGTTCCAGAATTAAGGAAAAAATATAAGGGGGATAATCTTCATGGGAAAATTAAAACAGGAAACAGATGAACTGATTAATAAACTTGTGCAAATAACTGCATTATCTTTTTTTGAGGATGTTGACGACGATCTCATAGAAGATATTCTCATTGGTTGGGGTGATGCTGCTCAGAGCCTTGAAGAAAAGGCACTTGAATTTGAGGCAGACCCCGGAAGAAAGGATGTGCTTGATACAATCAAAAGAACGCTGCATACGCTTAAAGGAGATTGTGGCGTATTCGGTCTTAACAAGGCCTCAGATATTTTTCATGAAGTTGAAAATTTACTTGAACGCTATCTTGAAGAAAACGTCTGCCCTTCAGAAATGCTTCTTTCGATTGTTGACTGGCTGAACCAGATCCTGGACAAGCTTGGAACCGGTGATATTTACGAGCCTGACAATAAACCTGAACCTGACAATAAACCTGA
>JAYEHB010000253.1:0-1901 GCA_034659375.1 Thermodesulfobacteriota bacterium | reverse complement strand
AAAGAGGCAGGCAGGACTGAAATTAGAACTCTTGTAGTGGATGATGACTTTACAAACCGACTTCTATTACAGGAACTTTTAAAAATCTATGGTCCTGTTCATATTGCAGTAAACGGCAAAGAAGCAGTTGATGCGATAGTTGCCGCTGGAAAAAATAATACACCCTATGATTTAATCTGCCTTGATATTATGATGCCGGAAATGGATGGACAGGAAGCTTTGAAACAAATCCGTGCCCACGAGGCTGAATCCGGTGTCATGCTCGGCAAAGGTGTAAAAATAATCATGACTACTGCACTTGGTGACAGTAAAAATGTATTGGCTTCTTTTAAAGGAGCTTGTGACGGTTATATTGTAAAACCTATTGTCAGGACTAAATTGATTGAACTATTGCAAAAATTTTCATTGATAAAATAAAAGTGAGGGGTCATGAGGGGTCAGGCCTGCGAGTTTGTCGTCTTTGACTCGCAGGTCTGACCCCGTGACCCCGTTAGACTCAAGGAGAATAAAAATGACATCTACTCCCCGGACAAATCAGGGAAACAGTGCAACTGATGGCAGGAGGTCACTTATGAACAGGTGCATGGTATGGTTCCTCCTGGTGCTGGTATTGCTATGTGCGGCACCTGTGTCGGCGGCTGACGACCAAAGCCGGGAGCAATCCATTATGATTGGAACGGAACCGGACTATCCGCCCTGTTCGCAGCTCGGCAAGAACAATGAGCCCGTCGGCGGCCCTGCCGTGCGCATCGGCGTCCTGGCCAAACGGGGCCACGAAAAGTGCTGGCAGAAGTGGGTGTTGACCGTTGATTACCTGAACGACGCCATTGACGGATATACCTTCAAACTGGTGCCGCTGGATTACGAAGAGATCGTCCCGGCCGCCGAAGAGGGGGAAGTGGATTTCATCCTGGCCAACTCGTCTTTTTACGTAACCCTGGAAGCTCGCTGCGGGGCAAACCGGATCGCCACCTTGAAAAACCGTGTCCTGGGCAAAGTGTACACCACCTACGGCGGTGTGATATTCACCCGGGCTGAGCGCAAGGATATCCAGGACCTTGCCGACCTCAAAGGCAAATCGTTCATGGCCGTCAAGGAAACCTCGTTCGGTGGCTGGCTAATGGCGTGGAAAGAGTTCAAGGAGAGGGGCATTGATCCGCACAGCGACTTCGCTGAGCTGCGTTTTGGAGGCACTCACGACAAGGTTGTCTGCGCGGTGCACAATGGCAAAGTGGATGCCGGCACCGTCCGCACTGACACATTCGAACGAATGGCGGCCGAGGGCAAGATCCGCATGGGGGATTTCCACGTCTTGAAGCACGACCACATGGGCGAAAAGGGTTGTTATTTTTCTTTCAAGCATTCGACGGACCTCTACCCGGAATGGCCGTTTGCCACGGTTGCCCACGTTTCCGACGAACTGGCCGAAAATGTGGCCGTCGCTCTGATTCAGATGCCTGGGGACAGTCCTGCAGCCAGGGCAGGGCATTATGCCGGCTGGACGATTCCTCACAACTACAAGCCGGTGCATGAGTGCCTGAAGGAACTTCGTGTCGGCCCTTACAAGGACTTTGGGAAGGTTACCTTCCGCAATGTTCTAATGCAGTACTGGCCCGTGTTCGTGTCCGCCATCACTCTTTTGTCGGCCATGGCTGTCTTGCTCGCCTGGGTACTGCGGCTCTTACGGCAGCGCAAGCAGGCGGAGCAGGAACTGCTGGAAACCAACCGCCAACTCGAAGAAGCCACCGCTCGTGCCAATGACCTGGCAGAGCAGGCACAGAGCGCCAACCAGGCCAAATCCGAATTTCTCGCCAACATGAGCCACGAGATCCGCACGCCCATGAACGGGGTGATCGGCATGATTGATCTTCTGCTGGACACAAACCTTGACCACAGCCAGC
>JAYEHB010000252.1:0-8779 GCA_034659375.1 Thermodesulfobacteriota bacterium | reverse complement strand
GGCCCTCTACACTTTCCAGCCCTACCGTACCGCCCATGAGCTCTGCCAGCTGCCTGGAAATGGCCAGGCCCAGACCGGTACCGCCGAATTTGCGGGTAATGGACGCATCCACCTGGGAAAAGCTTTGAAACAGGATCTTTTTCTTGTCATCAGGGATACCGATGCCGGTGTCGCGCACCGTAAAGCAAAGCAGGACACTGTCGTCACGATTCAGGGGGGTAAGGTTATCGTTAACTGCTGAACCTTTTTTGCATTGTAAATCTTGATCCTCTGCCTTCTGTACTCTGATATCCACCTCTCCCTGTTCAGTAAACTTGAAGGCATTGCCTGCCAGGTTAATGAGAATCTGGCGCAGCCGCCCCGGGTCTCCCCGGACCAGGGAGGGCACGTCCGGGCTCATGGAACAGATCAGTTCCAATTTCTTTTCTTCCGCCTTGACAGCCATCATGCCTGAGAAGTCCATGAGCATGGCCTCCAGGTCGAAATCAACGGTTTCAATATCCAGACGTCCAGCTTCTATCTTGGAAAAGTCCAGGATATCGTTGATGACGGTCAACAGGGCCTCGGCACTGGAACGTACAGTGCGGGCGTAATTCTCCTGCTTCCTGTCCAGGTCCGTATCCAGAAGAAGCCCGGTCATGCCGATGACTCCGTTCATGGGGGTTCGGATTTCATGGCTCATGTTGGCCAGAAATTCGCTCTTGGCCCGGGTGGCATCTTCGGCCTTTATGCGGACTGCATCGAGTTGTGCATTTTTTTTATGAAGCTCGCGTGTCAAGTTGTTCAACTGGTCATTCTGTTTTGCTAATAGCTGGTGGGCAATGGCTGATTCAATC
The DNA here is from genome assembly GCA_034659375.1 of Thermodesulfobacteriota bacterium. Taxonomy (GTDB): domain Bacteria; phylum Desulfobacterota; class Desulfobacteria; order Desulfobacterales; family Desulfobacteraceae; genus DATFJZ01. The sequence continues at coordinate 7,943 of JAYEHB010000252.1, read as the reverse complement.
ATAATGCCAATGAATTCACCCAAAAACTGGAAGATTTCTCTGGAATCCGGCTGGTCAATCATGAAAAATCCTAAAACGGAATTTTTACCGCACAAGGGAAATAGATAGGGAGATCCGGCGTTGGGAAACACACTTTTAATATCATCGATATGTTCCGGCCAGGCGACCAGCCTTTGGGTGAAGACTTGTTGAAATGCCCGGGAAGAATCGATCTTGAGTTGATTTGCCTTTTTTTCCTCTACAGCAACACCATTTCCGGCGATTTCAGTTACCGTTTTTTTGTCTGTTAACAACCAAACCGCATTTTGGTTGGGGCTGACATGTGATTTGATTTTTTTACTGTATTCAACAGCAATGGCATTTGGTTCAGACAAATGACTCAAGGAAAAAATCACATGTTTCAGTGCCGCCATCTGATCATATCCTTCCTTATAAAAATCAAACAACTCCGGAGCGTTTATTGTTTCAGTATTTGGCTCATTTTCCATAATGTCTCCTTATTAATACCAGCACACAGTTAAATTTCTGTTATTTTTTATATGAAAGCCATCAGTACTCAGCTAAAAGCTAACAGCTTTCATGCTTTGTTGTGCCCGGCAGGGCATGGGTGTTCTTCAAGATGTAGCGTGAAAAAAAATTTCACACCTTTTTCCGGAGCACTTTCAATCCAGATTTTTCCATTGTGCCGCTCAATGATATCGCGAGCGACCGGAAGCCCCAGACCCATCCCCCCTTTGTGTTTAGCCAGACGATTTTCGGTTTGACCGAATTTTTCAAAAATCATCTCCTGATATACAATCGGAATGTCCGGGCCAGTGTTGGCAACGGATATTTCGATTGTGGATTTTGGGTCTTCAGAATTTGAATTTTGGTATTTCGCTTCCAAAATAATCTTGCCATGTGCTGGTGTGTATTTAATTGCATTGGACATCAGGTTAGCCATCACATGGGTAATGAGGTGTTTATCAGCAAAAGCGTCCGGGAGATCGGGGGGGATTATTTTCGTAAAACAAATACATTTGTGTTGTGATTCCTCTTTATAGAATGAAATAAAATGATCAAATAGCGGTGCCACCGGAAAAGTACTTTTTTTGAGTTTGTTCAAATTAGTATCAACTCTGGAAACATCCAAAAAATTATTGATCAGGGTTGTTAAGCGTTCACTTTCTTTTTTAATGATGTTCAAGAATTCTTCCTGGGTCTCCCAGGGTTCATCTTTGTACATCAAAAGCATTTCACAATAACTTTTAATTGAGGTCAGGGGGGTTCTTAAATCATGTCCCAACATGTGTAAGAATTTCGATTTTTGATGATCCAATTCCCTTAACCTCTTCCCTGTGGTGATGAGGTTTTCGTATAATATGGCATTTTCAAAAAGGACATTGGACTGATTGATCAACACACCAACGCTATCCCTTTTGTCTTCTCCTGGATCATTTATAATCAACAGTCCGATAATTTCACCTTTTCGCTTTATGGGCCATACCATCCATTCCTCAAAATTGGGATCGCAGAAAATTGAACTGTTATTGAAATCCGTTTTCATTAGCATACGCCCGGAAGCAAGCACACGGGATATGGCCTTGTCATTTAGCATAAGCGATTTAGCCGTTTTTATATTCAAATCAGCAAAACCGATTGTCTTTACAAACCCAAAAAAATCGTCTTCTTCTTTTAAACTCAGGACAATCTGCGAAAGGTTTAAATCATCTTTGAGTGCTGTTATAATGGCCGTACCGATATCTCCAAAGGACAACATCCGCCCCAGGTTGCCGATTATCCTTTGAGTGGCAACAATTTGCTCATTCTGCTCCAGCAAAATCTGATTGATAGACTCAACTTCGTCTATCTTGGATTTGAGTTCGGTTTTGGTTTGTTCAAGTTCATCGATTTTCTGATTTAACTCGATATTCACCTGTTCGAGAGCATAATTTTGTGCATTGAGCTGACTATCTAATTTTTCATTGGTTCGATAATTTGCATTCAGATGATTCATTTTTTCTATTGCAATGCCGGCATAAGATGAAAGGATGGCCACGGGATCATTCAGATCATTTTCATTGGTTTCAACGATTAACAGCCCCAATATTTTTAATTTACTTTTTATGGGAAAGAGCATCCAGTCATTTAAGACATTGAATCCCATTTTGCATTCATCTGGAAAATCCAACCAGCTGATAATTCTGCCGGTATCAATGGTTTGCTTGAAGATTTCATTGTTTGCGTCTTCGAGCATGATTGGATCACATTTTTCAAAACCGCCGTATTGGGATCGAAAAACAAGTTGCCGCGGATCCTTTTCGCTCAAGCTGAAACAGGCTGCGCGCCTGGCCCCCAGCTTAGTTACGACACTGTTCGTCAGGACCTGAAACAATTCTTCCAACCCATTAATACTGCCAATTTTCAAACTGATGTGATGAATGCCCGACAAGACCATGTCTTGCGCCATAAACAAATCATTGATTTCTTTTAATTCGATTTGCTGGTTTTCAAGTTTATGATGAGAATGGAGCATATTTAGAATGAGGGCCGCAAATTGCGCGCAAAATTGAAAAATGTCCAGGGATGCATCATCTACCTGATCAACAACAAGTAATCCATAGAGCCGCGTTTTCATACGCATCAGAAATACAGCCGGTGATTGGAAACCGAAAGCAATCCTTTCATGTTCTGCAAGATCATCCATCTGAATAATCTTATGATTTGAGTCCGGAAATTTTTGAAATCTTTCCTGTTCAAGAGTAGCGGGCGCCTGCTGATTTTCCGGGAGTTTGCCATTAACCGCGGCTTCAAACAATTGATCTTTGTCATCTGTAAGCCAGACAGCATTGGGAAAGGAGTGAAGTTTTTCACTGATTTGACCGGATAATAGCAGTGCCAGCGCCCTGGCATCAATCATTTGACCGGTACAAGTAAATACGATGTGTTTAAAAGCAGCAAGCTGTGAATATAATTGTTTATAAAGCTTTGCCTGTTCATTCATTATGTTTTGAGAAATAATCGGTTTATCCATTTTTATTCCCTTATGTCTGCCTTAACCTTATCAACCATTGTTTTTTGCGGGCAGTGTCACCACAAACCTGGCTCCCTTGCCAAGCTCGCTTTCCACCCGGATGCTGCCCCCGTGCTTTTTTACGATTTCTTTGGTTATTGCCAGTCCCAGGCCTGTGCCCCCCTTTACCTTGCCATCACCCCGGTCTTCCACCTGTCCGAACTTCTCAAAAATCTTTTGATGGTTTTCTGGCGCAAGCCCATACCCCGTATCCGTTACACTTATCTCAACTTCATGGTCGGCAGTTGACCTTGCCGCGATGGAGATGGCGCCGCCCTCGGGCGTGAACTTGACCGCATTGGAGAGCAGATTGGCCAGCACCTGGCCGAACCGGTCCCCGTCAGCCATGATCTCTGGCAGGTCAGGCTCGAATGCGCTTGTAAGGTCGATTTTCTTGCGGTCCGTCTCGCCCTGGAACACGGCCAGAGTATGAGTGATCAATTCCTTGAAATCACAAGGCTTTATATTATACTTCATTGTGCCTGACTCGATGCGGGACAGATCAAGGAAATCATTAATCAGGTTGCCCAACCTGACACTCTCCTGACTGATGATGGTCAAAAACTCCTCTCTCACCTCTAAGGGCTCATCCTTGTACATGAGCAGGAGGTCGGCATAACTTCTGATGGAGGTCAGGGGTGTGCGCAGATCATGGGCCACAATATTGAGGAACTCCGACTTCTGGACATCAAGTTCCTTCAGCTTCTGGTTGGCCACAAGTATCTCTTCATTTTTTCTGGCCATGTCCTGATAGAGTATGGCAGTTTCCAGGAAAGCGCCTGCCTGGTTCAGGAACATGCTCAGCGTGTCTGCCTTTTCCGTATCAGGGTTGTCCATAATCAGGATGCCAAGAACCCCCTTTTTCCCCTTAATCGGCCAGAAGGAGCAGTCCTCTAACAACCCGGCGCAGGCTGAACCATCCCCTGCAAAGTCCTCTTTCATCACTCTGCGTCCCGTTTTCAAAACCAGTGGAATCGCCCTTTCACAAAAAAGGCAGTTCAGGGTCTCCTGCCTGGAGATTGCCCGGGGAAACCCCTCAGCGTTTACAATTTCAAAGGTATCATCTGCTTTCTTCAGGCCCACAATGATCCTAGGAATTTTTAATTCTTCAATGAGCGTCCTGGTGAGGATCGTGCAGGTCTCCTCTATTGTCATGGCCTTGACAAAGCCGGAGATGGCCTGGTTGACAACGACAATCGCCTCGTTCTGCATAGCCATGACCGTATTGATCTCCTGGAGATCACGCGCCTGCTCTGCCGACTCTAACTCCAGTTGTTTCCGATCCGCGATGTCAACCAGGTTAGCGTTAATCTGAGTAACTTCTCCAGTCTCATCGAATATTCCTGTGCATTCTAACTGTGCCCAAAAGCTGGTTTTGTCTTTTCTTATCAGTAGTAATTCACACCTTTGCGGAGCCCGGGTTTTTATTACCTTTCTGCGGTGAAAATAAAAAGTATCTTGAGATTCCTTATCAATAAAATTTGAAAAACCAAGATTCACCAATTTACTTTTTTCAACGCCCAACATGGTAGTACCGGTTAGATTAGCGTTTACAATCAAATCTTCCTCATTAAGAACCAGATATCCCACCGGCGCGAAGTTGTACAAATCAAAGTACTCATTTTTTACTTTTTCCAGTTCTTGCCGGGTTTTATGAAGTTCATCGTTTTGCATCTCCAATTCGATCTGATGCACCTGAAGTTCGTTGATAAGTTTATCCTTTGTCATTATACTCTTGCCTCTTGCCTTGTAAATTTTTGTGCTGAAAGCAAACCCTTTTATCCGGCCAACACCATTTATATAAGGATTTCCCTTACCCTGGCCAAAATGGCTCTGGGATCAAAGGGTTTCAGGATATATTCATTGGCCCCGGCTTCCAGGCCCCTTTTCTCGTCAATATCCTGGCCCTTGGCCGAGAGCATTATGATGTGGATATCCTTCCATGCAGGGTTTTGGCGTATTTCCCGAGCTGTTTCATAGCCGTTCTTTACGGGCATGTCCACATCCAGGAAAATCAGGTCCGGCTTTTCAGAACCAATATTTTCCAGTGCCTTCTGGCCGTCATTGGCTATATCGCAGTGATACCCCTCTTTTTTCAACATAAATGAAAGGGATCGGGTGATAAAAAACTCATCATCCACAATTAATATTTTCCTGGTCATGATATTTCTCCTGTGTTGGTTGAATTCAGATGATCACTATTTGTTTTATTTTTTTCCGGTGCTGCCATGACCTGGTTCCGCCCTGCTTTTTTAGCACTGTATAAGACCTGATCAGCCAGGACAAACAAGTCTTCCCGCGATTCAATCCCGGGTGCTGGAAAGCCTGCCACACCAATGCTGACACTTGTCCTGATGGACTCCTTCCCTGATAGCACGGGTGTATTGCAGATTTCCAGCCGTATCCGTTCAGCAACGATCATGGCAGATTCCCTGCTTGTATCTGGAAGGATAACGGCAAACTCCTCACCGCCATAGCGGGCCGCAATATCAACATCTCTAAGGGTATTGCCTGCCCTTTTTGCAACCTCTTTGAGCACCTGATCACCGACAGCATGGCCGTAATTGTCGTTAACTGTCTTGAAAAGGTCCAGATCAATTACCAACAATGTTAAAGCACGCCCTTGCCGTTGGGTACGGGAAAACTCCTCCTTAAGGCGCTCCTGAAAATAGCGGTGGTTATAAAGTCCTGTCAAACAGTCAATGGTTGAAAGCTTCTCAAGCACCTCATTGGAACAGGAAAGTTCTTCCATTGCCATCAGTTTTTCCAGCATCAGACCCGCCTGGTTGGCCATGATGGATATGGGGTCACTGATGTCCTTTTTATCGATTTCTGCCACGATAACACCCAGGCTGACCTGTGCTGCCTTTATGGGAACAATGATCCATTCCTTGATACAATTGGGACCCAGCACAAGCTCAGGCGCAGACTCGTTATGGCTGACAACCCTTCCGGATTCCATGGCCTGCCACATCGCATCTGACCTGTTACAATCAAACCGCAGCTTCTCAATCTCGGCGAGTTCCCCGCTTCCCGATGCACCCGCCAATTGACCGGTGCTCTTATCCATGATAAACACAGCCGCCTTTTTTGCCCCGAGCTCCTTGACAGTGGTTTCAGTCACATGATGGCACAATTGTTCCGTATCCAGACATTTTGATATCTCGAATCCCATATTGTAAAGGGTTGTCATCCGGGCATTCTGCTCAAAAAGGAGCTCCGTCATCTCGCTCAGCTCTTTTTTCTGATCCAAAACCTCCTGGTGCAGACAGGACATGCTGAAGATCATACCGAAAAATTCACTTATAAACTGCAAGAGATCCTGTTTATCATCCGGGACCTTATCAACTATAAAAAACCCAAAGACCCTTGACTTCCTTTTAATGGGAAAAAGACTGGGTGCAGTGAAGTCGGGAAACAGGTCATAAGTCTCATCAGACCAGACAACCCTTTGTTGTTTCAGGATATGTTGAAGTGTTTCTGATGATTCAATGTCAAGACGCTGCCCCGGGCCAGGGTCAATGAGCTTCCCGTTACGGGCGGTTTCCTGCGCCGTCTGCCGGTCTGGTGTCAGCCAGATTGAATTGTCTGACACCCCTGTCAGTTCCTTGATATGTTTAGACATAAGAACAGAAGATGACTTCAGCCCGGACAGGGAGATGGAGGTGTAAATTATATGCTTCAAATCTGCAGTCTGCTCGTAGAGCTCTTGATATAAGTGCGACAATCTCTTGATTTCATGGAAACTTTTTTCTTTACTTTCTATCTCTGTTTCCAGCTGATCAACATCAGGGGTTGTCTTCGTTTCCATCCTGGTTCTCCTGTTTTTTCAATTTTAATTTGCTTTTGTGGAAGCCAGACCGCCTATAGCACAAAGCTTACACAAAATTGCTGAAACCTCATCGCCTGTTTTAGGCACAAACAGCTTTAATAATCTCCCGAGAGATGTTCTTTAACGGTGCAACAATGTCGATGGCCCCTTTTTCAATGGCAACTTTTGGCATACCAAAGATTATGGAACTTGCCTCATCCTGGGCAATGGTGACCCCCCCGTTATCTTTTATTTTTTTTATACCAGAGGCACCGTCATAGCCCATACCGGTCATAATGACAGCGCAGGTTTTGGCTGCACATTTGTCGGCAATAGAATTAAAAAGTATGTCTGCGGAAGGCCGGTGCAAGGTATCGGATGGTTCGGGATCCGGCATGGCATATACCTTACCTGCAACATATCGAACTCTCATATGCTGCCCGGCAGGCGCTATTAGAACAAGTCCTGGCCTGACCCACTCAAAATCCACACAGATTTTCACTTCAAGGGGAGAAATATCGTTCAGTCTGTCTGCCAATGCCTGACAGAAGCCGGTAGCAATGTGCTGAACAATCACTATACCCGCTGGAATATTTTTTGGTAAATTTTTCAACACGATTTGAAGTGCTGCCGGACCGCCGGTTGATGTAGCAATGGCAACCAGTTCAATAGCCGTTTTATTTGCTTTATCAAAACCTTTGGGCATTGAAATGGATTTTGGCCTTTCTGAAAGATTTGATATGATTTGCCCGAATTTTGAGGATTTAACATCAACTTTTGCCGCTGATTTAATTTTTGTAATCAGTTCAGATTGAATTTTGCCAATATCCGGAGAAACAGCCCCGGAAGGTTTGGAAATGTAGTCAATCGCACCTGAAGTCAGCGCTTCCATGGTTTGCCGGCTGCCTTCATGGGTTGTGCAACTGATCATCACAACGGGTGTTGAGATTTCGCGCATAATGTGTTTAAGCGCTGTCAAACCATCCATTATGGGCATGACCACATCAAGGGTAATCACATCCGGCTTCAGCTGTTTGGCTTTTTCAATGGCTTGTCTTCCGTTTTCTGCAGTGCCAACGA
>JAYEHB010000251.1:0-2002 GCA_034659375.1 Thermodesulfobacteriota bacterium | reverse complement strand
TCAGGCTTTTGTTATTTGTGTCGTTATCAAACCTTGAAGATAATTAACCAAAAAAGTCAAGATAATGACAATAACGAAAGCCTGACCCCATTGTGGAATGACCCCATTGTAGAATTTTCCTTGCTAAAATTATTAAATTCTGATAGCGAATTCAGGTATCCTTCATACGTACTTTACTTTACACTTTTTAAGAGAATGCTCTGTTTAAAGAGAATTTTCCCAAAAGACAGTAAACGGCTTTTATGCCGATATGAAGGATACCCGAAGGATGCTCGAATTTGCAATTTGTTTTTAACATTATTTATATTAAGGAGTGTTTCATTATGGTTAACAGTAAGCTGTCCTTAAACAGGAGGCTGGCATTGAGATGGAAAGAATCCCTGGAGGTGAGAACTCCCTTGAAATGGAGAGTGCCTCTGGATTGGAGAAATTCCTTAAACTTGAAATGTATTGTTTTTGCAGGTCTCTTTTTTTTCTGCTGCATGGTCCAGGCTGGTATGGCAGGGGAGTATAAACTGCCTGACACAGGCATTGAGAAATGTTATGACAATAACAGTGAGATTGCCTGTCCCTCGAAGGGAGAGCCTTTTTACGGGCAGGATGCCCAGTATAATGGTCCTGCAATGGCATATCAGGATAATGGTAACGGTACTGTAACTGATCTTAATACACAGCTGATGTGGCAGCAGTCAGATGATGGTGTAGAAAGGGAATGGCAGGATGCCTGTGATTATTGTGATAATCTTGATTTTGCAGGTTATGCAGACTGGAGAATTCCAACAAGACGGGAACTTTTTTCCATTGTGGATCTTGGAAAGTATGATCCAGCAATCAATACAGATTATTTTCCAGCCTGCAAATCTTCCTGGTACTGGTCGGGCAGTACGCGCACTGGTAGCACTGACGGTGCGTGGGTCGTGGATTTCTACTTTGGCATCATCGGTTGGGGCGGTAAGACCAATGATGGCTACGTCCGCTGTGTCCGTTCGGGACCATAACTTGGTAATTTGATAATTTGACTTTTTGGTTATTTAAAAATGGCTCAATACGAACATCTTCCAATTTTTAAGAAAATGCTTAATCTTTCAGTGTTTGTTGAAAATATTGTCAGGTATTTTTCAAGGTATCATAAATATACACTTGGAAGTGAATTAAGAATTATGTGTCATAAAGCTTTGTCTCTTATTGTGGAGGCAAACTCCACACGTGACAGGGTAGAAATTCTGCTGCGGCTCAGGCTGCTTCTTGAGAGAATCAAGATTCATCTGATTCTTGCAAGGGAAGTAAAAGCTTTTAATCAAAAGAGGTCGTTTCTGACGGCATTTCCTTTAATACTTGACAAAATTCCTCCCCATAAAATTCTGTTTAAAGTTGGCAGGGGCAAGGGGTTGCCCATTGGCAATCTTACATCCCAGTTTTTTGCCAATGTATATCTGAACGAACTTGATCATTATGTTAAACGGCAGTTAAGATGTAAATATTATCTCAGGTATTGTGATGATTTTATTCTTTTATCAGACGATCGTGAGCAATTGCTGGAATGGCATGAAAAACTGAATGATTTTATCACAAAACGGCTGCTGATTGAATTAAATTTATCGCAATATAAACTTAGATCTGTCTCTTCGGGAATTGATTTTCTGGGATATATTACCCGCAGGAGATATACTCTTGTCAGACGAAGGGTTGACCCCGTTGGCCCCTGGTGCATGAATTTTTAAATTTGAAACTTGTTACTGGTCTCCATGGATTTAAACAGGGATGCGGTTTTCACAGGTGCAGGCTTACCTGGTATATTAATAAGTCATTGAACAACGGGTTTCATGTTGCTCTAATCAGGGAAGCAAAAAAAATAGACGGCACTGTATTCAGGAGAGTTACAGCATTGATTCGTGCAAAGGGCAGTATTCAGATACTGCACATGAAAACAAAAAAAGGTGTGCAGATGGAACTGCCTTTTTAAATATTATTATAACTTCACTTTAAGGAGAAATAACTATGA
>JAYEHB010000250.1:1313-8982 GCA_034659375.1 Thermodesulfobacteriota bacterium | reverse complement strand
TCTGTTTTCAAATTTAATTCTTCCGGGTTTGATCAGTTTGCAAGTGATGGGCTTCTTATACCCTCTGATTAGATATTGTTTTTCAGTAAAAACAGTCTCAGCTTTTACTGCTCTCCGTTTTTTTTTATCTCTTCGATGTCTGCGTCTTGCTTGTCTGTGAAGTTTCCTGTTTTCCATATTTTTAGTCACATCAGGTGTTCTGGTCTCAAGTTCACCAAGAAAAACAGACTCCCCATCCTTTTTAGTAACTGATACTCCAATGTGAACAGAACCCGTGTCAATCCCAAGGGTTAATGGCTGAATATATTCAGTAGAGTTGTACAGCAATTGAATTGTGAACGGTTTATAGTCAATTATTTTTGCCTGCTTGTTTTTAAGTAAGCGTTTGACCCTGCCAAATCTTTTAGTAGGCATCAGTGGCTTACCTGATTTTGATATTACGTAAACCATATACATTTTAGATCTCCTTAATTTGAAGGTCTTAAATACCGGCAAGCCGGTTTAGTTTCCCTGAGTCGCTTGTGGGATTCGCAGGGTTTGAACTGGGAAAATTACAAAGTGCTACCCACAAGGATGCCCTGTGGTCTAACCTAATCACTAATTATGTCCTAAAACTGTTACCTTTTAGGTGAAATTAGTGGTTAAATTAGACCTAGTCACTGCTCTATAATAGTTTCATTAATTTTATGGCCGAAATGCCTTGCAGACTCCTCTATAACCGCCAGAATCTTATCCCCTGGTTTCAGCTCCACAACAGAAATGGGCTTACCCTCAGGAGATGTAAGTCTTATGGTCTCTGCATTTTGAACAAGAAGTGAAATTTCAGCATCTTTGATTTTCGCTGTAATGAGCATTAAAGGCCTTTTTTCAATTTTCACTCTTCCTGTAACAGCTTCAAAGGATTTTCCCGAAAAATCAGTTATCAGAACAGGATCACCAGCCTGAAGTTCACAAAGATATCGTGTCTTTCCACCAGGAACCTTTGTGTATGCATGCACAGGCCCTGCATTGACCCGAAAGGGCCTGGGTGAAACATAGGGATTTTCAATGCTCTCGGCATGGACAAGAAAAAGTGCTTTACTGCTGTTTCCACAGAGTATGCCCTGACCGGGCTGCATCATTGTACAGGTATCAATACATACCCTGTCTCCCATGCCTGCAGCAGTTACAGATACAATAACGGCAGACTCAAGTTTAATATTTTCTGAACCAGAAGAAATTTCACTAAAGAAATTTTTAAGATCCCCTGGTGATTCAGGATGATAGAGGATCTGATCAACTCCTTTTTCAAGGATCTGAAAAGCTGTTTTTGCCTCTTTAACACTATTTACCTTAAAAATAACATCTGCTCCCCTGGCAATAAGATTCTCCAGAGGAATTATCTTCCAGTCGGTTGTTTCTAAGACAACCTTGCATTTTCCTGCTGTATTGAGGATTTCATCCTCATCTTCCTGACTTGTTATTTTAATGGTCTTAATATCTTTTCCAGGGACAAGATCACCATCCTTTGAAACTATGTTAATTTTGCCAAGTTTTCTCACCTCTGCAGCATGGCCATCGGGCACCATCAGTCCATGGGCACCTGACTCCAGAGCATCTGTGACCATATCCTTATCCCATGGATCAATTTTTATCCATATCTTTCGCATTTTCATCTCCATTCCAAAGATTAACTTCAATTCCCAGGCAGCACTTCCAATGCATCATCCACAGATTTACCATCATGTATTATTACGCTCATTGCTTCAACCATTTTTGTGGGATCATCATGCTGGAATACATTTCTGCCAATGGAAACACCGGCTCCTCCCGCATCTATGGAATCTTTCACCATGGTAAGAACATCTCTGTCTGAATCCATTTTTTCACCGCCGGCAATAACAACAGGTACGGAACAGCCCTCAACTACCTCCCGAAAACTCTCGCGGCTTCCAGTGTATGACACCTTAATGATATCACCACCCATTTCACAGCCAACTCTGGCTGCATGTTTAACTGCTTCCTTATCATAGGGATTTGGAATTTTTTCTCCCCTGGGGTAAATCATCACAAGAAGCGGCATGCCCCAGTCCCCGGCAATGCGGCTTATCCTGCCAAAATCGTTAAGCATCTGTATTTCATCACCATTACCAAGGTTCACATGTATGGATATTGCATCTGCTCCAAGCTTTATGGCCTCTTCCACAGTACATACCAGGGTTTTTGCATTGGGATTTGGAGCAAGTGATGTGGATGCGGAAAGATGGACAATAAGCCCGATATCAGGACCCTGGCCCCTAAGTCCATCCCCCACAAGTCCTTTATGTTCAACAATGGCATTGGCCCCGCCTTTTGCCACCTTGTGAACAGTATCCCTAATATCCAGAATACCTTTAACAGGTCCAATGGATATTCCGTGATCCATGGGAACAATAATGGTTTTTCCGGTATCACGATTGATAATACGCTCCATACGAATTCTCTTACCTATAACAGACATGATTTTTCTCCTTTTTTTTTATATGAAAGTCCTTGTAAACCAAACAGCGACTTTCATTCTTTGTTGTGGGCAAACCGAGGTGAAAGATCAGGTCTGCCCGTGGCAGTTGTATGAAACTCCGTCCAAAAGACTGCAATGATAAGAGTTTCATTCTTTGTTGTGGCCGATGCGAATACCACGCTCCGGCCGTGCCGGTTAAAAAGGAAAAAGGGCTGCAGATTCTTTTTGGTCTCCCCAGCCCTTTTAAAAACAAAAAAGCCGCAAGAGACCTTTTGGGGGTCTGCTGCGGCTTTTTCGCTTTTTATTCTATTTGTATCAGTTTTTAAAAGCACACCACAGACAGCCCGGTATAAAAATAATACCAGAAATAAAAATAAGATCTGTCTGTTGCTCTGCTTTTCATTGATTTAATAATCTCTTTTATAAAATTTAATAAATTTCAGTATATTCATGGGGAAACAAACTCCCATGACACCTATACATAAAAAAAATGATTAAATTGATTTTTTAAGAACCCTGTTAATTAATCATTATTGATAAGGTATAGAGTGTTTAAAAAAATGTCAAGCTATTTTTTACTCTTTTTTACTCTTTTTTAAAAACAAATGTTTTAATCCTGTTTCCATCCCGCTCTTTAACGGTCACAGTGTATTTATCAATCACTAATTTTTCTCCTGTTTCTGGAATTTTGCCCATCTTCTCCAGCACATAACCGGAAAAAGTATCATAGTCATTTGATTCAGATATATTCAGCCCCAGTATTTTATTCACATCATCAATATCAGTCTTTCCCTGGACAATCCATTTTTTTCCCTTAAGCCTGACAACATCCGGATCAAAGATATCTGATTCATCAACTATTTCTCCGACAATCTCCTCAACAACATCCTCAAGAGTCACAAGACCTGATACCCCTCCATATTCATCTATGACAATGCCTATATGATTTTTCATGTTCTTGAATTCACGCAAAAGTGAATCCAGTTTTTTTGATTCAGGAACAAAATAGGGAGCTTTCATAACATCCGTTGTTTTAACCAATTCACAGGAACCATCGAGACTGTTATCATGGAACTTTGCAAAAAGATCCTTGACATTGAGTATTCCAACAATATTGTCAATGGCACCATCAATTACAGGAATTCTTGTAAAACCAGAACGTAAAATAAATTTTATATTAAGCTCCTCATCAACATCAATCACAAACATATCGGTTCTTGGAGTCATGATCTCAGAAGAGCTTGTATCATCAAAATCAAAAATATTTGAGATTAACTGCTTCTCCTCCTCCTTGATCTCCCCGTCCTCTTCAACCACCTCCACCATTGTCATTAATTCATCTTCTGTGACTGCAGGTAATTTATCAAAGGTGCCAAGGATTTTTGGTATAAAATTGAGAAAAACAATCAACGGTATAAAAAGCTTTGAGAGCCAGAAAATTGGAAAAATCGCACTCCTGGCAACCAGAATATTATTATAGGTTGCAAAGGATTTTGGAAATATCTCCCCGAAAATCAGGATAAGAAAGGTCATGGTTCCAGTGGCAATTCCCACTGCATTGGAGCTGAAATAGTTCATGGCTATGGCTGTGGCAAGGGATGATGCACCGATATTTACTACATTGTTTCCAATGAGAATAGTTGTAAGAAGTGTGTGGGAATCCTCTTTCATTTTCAGAATCAGCATGTCAACCTTTTTACCATTTTTAGCAAGATGAAGAGCTTTTACCTTGCTTATGGAAAAAAGAGCTGTTTCTGCTGAAGAGAAAAAACCCGAAAAAACAAGAAATACAAAAAGAAGTATTAAATTAACTGACATATTTTATTATTCGGTTACCTCACCTATTCTAATATCTGGCTTAAAAAGAGCTTTGTACGCTCATGCCGGGGATTGTGAAAAAATTCATCTGGAGTATTCTGTTCAAGAATCTGACCATAATCCATGAAAAGCACTTTATGGGCAACACTCCTGGCAAACCCCATTTCATGGCTCACAACAATCATGGTCATTCCATCATTGGCAAGACTGATCATAACATCCAGAACTTCTTTTACCATCTCAGGGTCAAGGGCTGAAGTTGGTTCATCAAAGAGCATCACATTGGGTTTCATGCACAAACTTCTGGCAATGGCCACCCTCTGCTGCTGCCCGCCGGACAGCTGACCCGGAAACTTATGGGCCTGTTCTGCAATGCGCACCTTTTCCAGATAATACATTGCAGTCTCTTCAGCCTCTTTTTTTGGTGTTTTTCTCACCCAGATGGGTCCCAAAGTAAGATTTTCTACTATTGTAAGATGGGGAAAAAGATTAAAATGCTGGAACACCATGCCAACTTCAGCACGGATTTTTTCAATATTTTTCAAATCACTGGTCAGCTCCATACCATCAACGATTATTTTACCCCTCTGGTGTTCCTCCAGACGGTTTATACATCTGATAAGGGTTGACTTTCCAGACCCTGACGGGCCGCATATAACAATGCGCTCTTTTTTCCTGACTTTAAGATTAATATCCTGAAGAACATGAAAATCTCCGTACCATTTGTGCATATTTTCAATGGCTATAATGGGAGCTTCATCTGTTATATCTGAGTTCCGGGATTGAGTTTTATTCATTAATTTTTTTCCAACTTTTTTTTTATGAAACTCCGTCTAACTTTTTAAAATCATAAGGTTTCATTCTTTGTTGTGGCCAGCAGCAGATGCCCATGCTCCGGCCAGTTTCTGCCCTTTAGGGTATGCCGGTTAATATGAAATTTCAAGTTTACAAACCTCTATCCAGCTCCTTTTCTAAGCGGCGACTGTAATTGGACATAAAAAAACAGCAGACAAAGTATATTAAAGCCACGAATATATAGGCTTCTGCTGAAAATCCCATCCATTTTGGATCAGAAAGAGTTGTCTGGGTTGTTTTCAACAGATCATATAAAGCTATGATCACAACCAGGGATGTATCTTTAAAAGCAGAAATCAAAACACTCACAGATGGCGGAATAACTATTTTCAAAGCCTGGGGCAGAATAATCAATCTCATTGTCTGGAAATAATTAAGCCCCAGTGATTCGGAAGCTTCATACTGCCCCCTGTCCATGCCCTGGAGTCCTCCTCGAACAACCTCTGCAACGTAGGCGGCAGTAAAAAGAATAATTGCCACCTGGGCCCTTATAATCTTGTTTATGGAAACACCTTCGGGCAGAAAAAGAGGAAACACAACAGAAGACATAAAGAGAAGGCTGATTAAAGGCACTCCCCGGATCAATTCAATATAAACTACGCACAAAGCTTTCATAACAGGCATTTTTGATTGACGACCCAGGGCAAGTAAAATGCCCACAGGATAGGCAGCAGTTAATCCAAAAACTGACAAGAGAAGTGTTAAAGGAAGCCCTCCCCATTGTGAACTCTCCACTGATTCAAGACCAAAAAGTCCACCTTTAAGAAGCAGCCCCATGGTGAACAAACCTGCTATCCACGCATAGCCTAAGGATTTTTTCCAGTGATTACGATTCTGGCTGTAAAAGAGCAGAAAAACCAGAAGAACCATTGCCGCAAGGGGGCGCCATTGAAGATCATGGGGATAAAATCCAAAGATAATAAAACGAAAATTTGCCGGAACAAATGACCAGCATGCACCATCTGCAGAGTGGCAGGCTGCGGCAGTTGAA
This sequence comes from Thermodesulfobacteriota bacterium, assembly GCA_034659375.1. Taxonomy (GTDB): domain Bacteria; phylum Desulfobacterota; class Desulfobacteria; order Desulfobacterales; family Desulfobacteraceae; genus DATFJZ01. The sequence goes on along the minus strand of JAYEHB010000250.1, from coordinate 2,839 downwards.
TTCCAGAGACTGTCAATAAATGCCCATTTAATAAATGGAGGAATAGTTATCCACAACAGATAGAGAACAGCAAAGGTTAACAGAGAGTTAAAAGGACTGTTAAATAAATTTCTCTTAATCCAGCCAATAACGCCCACATTAGTTATAGGTGGTTTGATCTCAGCAAACTCATTTTTATCTTTTTCATCCATGTATTATTATCTCTCCACAAGTGCAATTTTTTTATTGTACCAGTTCATAAATGCTGAAGTAGAGAGGCTGAAAATCAGATAAACAATCATGATCAAAGCCACGCCTTCAATGGCCTGCCCTGTCTGGTTTATGGCAGTACCTGCCACAGAAACAAAATCAGGATATCCTATTGCAACAGCAAGAGAGCTGTTTTTGGTAAGATTCAGCAACTGACTTGTCAAGGGAGGAATAATCACTCTCAAAGCCTGGGGAAGAATAACCAGATTAAGAACCTGCCCCTGGTTCAACCCAATGGACATGGCAGCTTCTGTCTGTCCCCGGTTCACAGACTGTATCCCTGCCCTGACAACTTCAGCAACAAAAGCAGCAGTATAAAGGACAAGCCCAAGGAGCAGTGCACTGAATTCAGGACTGATATTAATGCCGCCCTTGAAATTAAAACCTGAAAGTACCGGCAGATTCATCTCCATGGGAGTGCCTGCAACAAGCCATACAATCAGGGGAAAGCCTGGAAGAGTGAGCACGGAAACTCTAAACATGGGAAATACTTTGCCGGTATCTGCCTGACGACGTAATGCCCATTTTCGAACAAAATAGAGGAACACAGAGGCTATGACAATTGAAATTGCCATATATGTAAATGCAGGGTGCCACTTTGGCACACCAAAAATCATACCCCGGTTACACAAAAACAGCCCGTTAAAGGGATGCAGAGCCTGTCGGGGGGATGGAAGCATTTCATAAAAAAAAGCATACCAGAAAAAAAGCTGGAGCAGCACAGGTATATCCTGAAAAACTTCAATATATATGGCAGCAAGTTTTGACAACAGCCAGTTGGAAGAGAGACGTGCAATACCAAGAAATGTTCCAAGCAATACAGTAAGAATAATGCCGATAAATGAAACAATAAGAGTATTTAAAAACCCCACACAAAGTGCCCTGCCATAGGAGTCAGCAGCTGAATATTTAATAAGGCATTCACCAATTTCAAAAGAAGATTCCCTTTCAATAAAACCAAAACCCGTTGAAATGGATTGTCGTTCAAGATTGGCAAGTGTATTGTTAACCAGATAAAACGCTATCAGTCCCACAATAATCAATGTTGCAATCTGATAGAGGACAGCGAGTTTTTCAGGATCACGCAGAAATGGAATTTTCCCGGAAGATGTGTTGTCCATTTTCACCTTTAAGTTTTTTTATATAGATGGTGTGCCGGCCGAATATTTACGTGCTGCAGATGCAAGGCAGTGGCACGCAGACGTACTTCATGTACTTCCATAGCCAGACAGCACAAAATTGCAGTGCCATTGAGGGCAGGCACAGGGGCCTGCCCC
>JAYEHB010000250.1:0-1213 GCA_034659375.1 Thermodesulfobacteriota bacterium | reverse complement strand
CCCCCCCTACCACCAGGGCTGCCCATGGCAGTTATTTAAACGGGGGAGAGTACATCAACCCACCGTTTGTCCATAGAGCGTTGAGCCCACGTTCAATCTTAAGGGAAGTGTTAACACCAACATTTCTCTCAAAAACCTCACCGTAATTTCCCACCTGTTTAATGATGTTGTAGACAAATTTTTCATCAAGTCCCAGGGCTTTTCCATTTCCAGGGGAGACACCAAGAAAACGTTTCACTTTAGGATCTTTGCTTTTCAGCATTTTATCTACATTTTTGGAAGTAATACCCATCTCTTCAGCATTTATCATGGCAAAAACTGAATAGCTGACAATATCTTTCCACTTATTGTCTCCATGGCGAACTGCAGGGGCAAGAGGTTCCTTGGAGATAATTTCAGGAAGAATGATGTAATCATCAGGGTTTGGGGCAACTGCACGGGTACCGGCAAGCTGGGAAGCATCAGAAGTCAGGCAGTCACAACGCCCGGCAAAAAAGGCTTTTGCAAGTTCAGCTGTGTTTTCAATAACAACAGGATTCATTTTCATGTTGTTTGCACGAAAATAATCCGCAACATTTAGCTCTGTTGTTGTTCCTGGAAGCACACACACAGAAGCACCATCAAGCTCACCGGCACTTTTAACACCAAGTTTTTTTGAAATAAGAAATCCCTGTCCATCATAGTAGTTGACCTGACAGAAATCAAGACCAAGAGCTGTATCACGACTTAAGGTCTGGGTGCAGTTTCTTGTGAGAACGTCAATTTCACCGGACTGAAGAGCAGTAAAACGTGTTTTTGCTGTCAGGGGAGTAAACTTAACCTTATCGGCATCTCCAAACACAGCAGCAGCAACGGCACGGGCTGTATCGACATCAAGGCCCTTCCAGACACCTTTGGCATCAGGCTTTCCAAAACCAAATAAATCTCCGTTTACACCTGCCTGGATAAAACCTTTTGCTCTTACATCTTCCAAAGTACCTGCCATTGTAACAGTTGATACAGTAAAAATAGCTGCTATAACAGCTATTACACATAATTTGACCATTTTCATTGACTCTTCCTCCTTGCTTGTTTTTTTAAAATAATTATTATTAGTAAGCAGTCACAGGTGGCACCGCAAAGTCAATTTATTTATTACAATAAAAGTTCACCATGTCAAGAGGTTTATCACAGCTTTTTCCAAATCATATCATGGGCAATTTTTGCTGTTCTC
>JAYEHB010000249.1:0-2005 GCA_034659375.1 Thermodesulfobacteriota bacterium | reverse complement strand
GAACAACACTACAGGCTTGCTGCTTCATCTCTTCAGGCATATAACTGTTTTGAATTAAATGAATTATGCTGGATTCGTGCTTTATTACATTCCCTATAAAATTTATAACAGGTTTTTTTCTTAAACCCAGTTTTTCACCAAAGTCTTTAAAATCAAAGCCTGTATAAAATCCGTATTTTTTATATTTTTTAGAAAAAATTCCATCTGCTTCATCCTCAAGCAGGTCTATGGCAAAAAATCCTAAATTGGAACTATTTGCAAAAGCTGTTGTGAAAAGAGAATCATAGTTTGGAGTAAGGTAATCATAATAACGTCCTGTATTATCAGGGAATTTTTGAACACTGATGTTTTTAAGATGCATGTCATCATTGCCAATAATATAGGCATGAAGCACTCTGCGGAAAAATTCCATAATAACAGCAATTTTTCCATTCACCATTTTATTCAATAACCTGCCTGTTTTTTCATAGCTGTATGCATATTTTTCATCACTTTTCAAGCCAAAGCCCTGAACCATATCTTCCTGGTGAATTTTGGCATGTCCCATTCGATCAAACCTTTTTGTTATATATGCAAGTTCACCATCAGGAAATGGTATTAAACCACAAAGTGCCGTTTCTATACCAATCAATTTCCCTGCAAGCATTCCGCAATGTTCATTTTCCGCAGCATGGGGGAAAGCTTCCGGACTGGGTTTTAATATATATTCTCCATTAACTGCTGTAATAATTAATTCATTGTCTTTATTAATTTTAAGGGATAATTTCTGTTGGACACCAGAAATGGACATTCCTTTGGATTTTATAGGGCTGGTTGTAAAAAAGTCCTGGCGGATAAATGGAAGACAAGGTTTGATTTTAACACTGCCAAACAGTTTACGAAACTCAGAATCTTTGTAATCATGGTATTTTGCATTGTGTTTTACAAGCTTAAGGCTGATTTTGCATATACTCATTTTTGACCCTCTATTATTGTTACAGAACCGACAAGATCTCTTCCGTTTTTCAATAAAAGGCCAAATGTGTCATTTTCATTTATTTTTTGTGCCTTGCATTGAATTTTTTTTAGCCAGCCTTCAGCCGCCAGATTGTCAAAAAAGGAAAATAACCTGTCACTGGTAAAACTCTCCTCCTGCAAAGGCAGATTAAAACTTAATGGCGGCCCAATGGCCAGGTATTTGTGATCATATATAAAATGATACCCATCATTATCATTTATTAAAATACCAGCCATTATATTATTAAAAAAAACTTTGCCTATCCTATCCATAATCCTAATCCCAGGGCTTTTGCAACGTTTAAAACTATATCCATGCGAAGGGAAAGAGAGCCTGTTTCAATTTTATTAAGGGTTGTATATGAAACACCGCTTAATTCACAAAGAGCCTGCCTTGTCAACTTCTGCTTTTTCCTGGTACTTCTTATCATCTCTCCCATAAGATTTACTTCCACAGCATCTTTTAATTTTTCAACCTGGTTAAGTTTTGCATTTATAGTATGAAATTGCCTGCGGATATCTTCTAGCTGTTTATCTATGCTCATCTGTCACCATGATATTATAGATTTATGCAAACAATATGGTTATTTGTATTGTAATTATTAATTTATCACATACAATTATACGCATAGATACTCGATAAAAGCAATATGTTAAATATATAAGATGTATTGTATGCAATCGCACACATTGAGTGATTTTATTCTGCTGATGAACAGAGCCTGCTAAACTACATCATTTGTAACAGATATCTGAAAATATCTGTTTTTTTAAGGGTTTGTTTGAATGATACCAGTTGGTCTGGTACATCAGGCATTTCTGGATGTGTTTTCCATCCATGAGAGCTGCTTTACCGGCATTTTGGTGATCACTGTACACTAAAATGATTTTTTGTTTTCAAGTTTTTGACTGTATTGCCGAAAATAGGAACAGGTGTCAGGCAAATATAACCGGCACGGCCGGAGCGTGGTCATTCTCATCGGCCACAACAAAAAATGAAAGTCAATTA
>JAYEHB010000248.1:0-2006 GCA_034659375.1 Thermodesulfobacteriota bacterium | reverse complement strand
AGATAATTGAATAGTCCAAAATAGAAGAGAAAGAGAAGAACCAACGCAGGTACTCCCTGGAAAAACCATATATAAATGCCACAGAAAGCTTTAACATATCTATTGCTGTAGACCATCCCGGCAGCCATGCAAAGTCCCAGAACCAACCCCAGGCCCATGGCACCTATGACAATAATCACAGTTGCAAAGGAGCCTTTAAGCAAAAACGGCAGAGCATCTTTTATAATTATGAGGATTTCCAGCATTATTTTATATGAGAGTCCTTTTAAACGATTGTAATTATTGAATTTTCGTTTTTTGGTTTCTGCCCTTTAGGGTATTGTGACCGATGAGAATGACCATGCGCCGTCCAGGCCGGTTATACGTGATAAGGGGAGAAATTTAAATTTCTCCCTCCTCTAAACAATATTAAGCAGGTGGACATATATATTTTACCCATCCCTGCAATATTTAAACTTAAACTCTTTAAATTAGAGTGTTTATGGCTTTCGAGATAGGTAAAAACATTAGACCAGGTACTTAGAGATCGTATTTTTTCTTAAGCTCTTTCCAGTAAGGAGAAGCCATGAGTTTTTCAAGACCCTTGTTTATTTTTTCCATGAGTTTTGGCTCACCTTTGCGCACAGCATAGCCAAAGTCCTCGGAATGCATGCCAAATGTACTAAGAATTTTCACATCTTTTTTGGAAGCAGCATCTTTTGCAGGAGCATCATCCATTGCAGCAGCTGCAATTCTGCCGTTAAGAATATCCTCGACTGCCAGGGGAGAAGAGCTGTAGTATCTCAGTTCAAAATTCCATCCGTTCTTCTTTGCCTCGGTTTTAAGCCACTTGGCTTCAGATGTACCCTGCTGTACACCAATAATCTTTTTTCCTTTTAAGAGGTCGTCCAGTGTATAATCAGATTTTTTTTGAATCACCATTACCTGCTCAATCTTCCAGTATGGAATTGTAAAATCAACCTTTTTTGCCCTGTCAGGCGTAATGCTCATACCAGAGGCAATAACATCAATCTTTTTTATCAAAAGACTTGTAATGATTCCATCCCAGTCAATGGGCTTATGCACAACCTCAAAACCCATCTCTTTTGCAATCCAGTTCATGGATTCAACATCAAAACCGCTTGGCTCACCTGCTTTGTCAATATAAGCAAAGGGAGGAAAATTTGCATCAATTCCATTTATAATTTTTTCACCGGCAAAAGCTGAACTGCTGCCAACAGCAATCATTGCAACAACAACCATAAACATCAAACTTTTTTTAACCATTTTTTCTGCTCCTTAAATTAAAGTAAAGATTCCTTGATTTTACAAAAAAAACTTACAAAGTAAAGCATACTTAGATACTTTTTTCAAAAAAATGTCAAGTAATATCCAAACTTATGGCCATGCTCCGGCCATGCCGATTTATATAAAACTCCGTTTAACTAAACCGTAGTTTCATGCTTTGTTGTGGGCAGAACGATATGTAAAGAGCTCTGCCCGTGGCAGTTATATTATGTACACTGTTAAAAAAGTGTTGAAAAGGCATTGTTATTTATGATATTAGGTATTTACTCGATGATCAAGTTTTTTAATGTTAACATTTACCTGTGAGGGATCAGGTCTGACCCCATTTTCGACATTTTCGAGAACAGGGCACACCAACCATCAACATCCTTAAATATTAACTGATAACTTTATTTTCTCAGGGGGAATTAAAATGTCACAAATAATCAGGATTAACACCAGAAATAAAACCCATACCTATGAAACACCTTCTGAAGAGCTCATGGCTCTTGGTGGAAGAGGCATCACTTCAAAAATGGTTTTGGATGAGGTTCCTGCAACATGTCATGCTCTTGGTAAATCCAACAAACTTGTTATTGCACCTGGACTGTTGAGCGGAACTCCTGCCACTAATTCAGGACGTTTGTCAGTGGGTGCAAAATCCCCGCTTACAGGAGGAATTAAAGAGAGTAATTCCGGAGGCACAGTTTCCCAGAAACTTGCGAAACTCGGGATTAAAG
>JAYEHB010000247.1:0-2011 GCA_034659375.1 Thermodesulfobacteriota bacterium | reverse complement strand
ATATATATACAGGCAACAGGCTTGAAAATCTCATGGAAAGGCTTGCAGAAAGTTTACGGGAAAATCCGCTGCCTCCCATGGAAAAAGAGATAATTGTTGTTCAGAACAAGGGCATGGAGAGGTGGATTAACCTTGAAATTGCCAGGGAGAACTCAATTGCTGCAAATATTGATTTTCCTTTTCCAAAAGCCTTTGTTTATAATTTGTTTCAGAATTTTTTTGATTTACCAGAAGAATCGGTTTTTTCTCCCGAGGTCATGACCTGGAAAATAATGAAAGAACTTGATCCTCTGCTTGAAAAAGATCACTTCTCAACCCTTAAAAATTATGTAAAAGATGATCCCTTTGGTTTAAAAAGATATCAGATCTCAGAGAAGATTGCTCTGGTTTTTGATCAGTATATTATTGCAAGACCTGATTTAATTAATGAATGGGATAATGATGAAAATATTTTTTATGCAAAGTTTCCTGAATCTAAATGGCAGAAGATATTGTGGAACAGGATTGCCGGTAAAGCCGGTAAAGAAAAATCTCTTCACCACGCTGATTTAAGAAAGATTTTTTTAGAAAAATTGAACAGCAAAGATTTTATATCTGATCTGAACCTGCCCAAAAGGGTCTCTCTGTTTGGAATCTCCACACTTTCTCCATTTTATGTTGAGATTTTTTCAAAATTGTCTCAATTCATGGAAGTAAACATATATTACCTTAATCCCTGCCGTGAGTTCTGGGAGTATTCATTCAGTGCCAGAGAGATCTTAAGGTTTTCAGAACAGGGAATGGATGACGAAGATCAATATTATGACCAGGGAAATGAACTTCTCGCATCCATGGGAACTGCCGGCAGGGAGTTCTTCAGCCTGTTGTTAAACAGTGCCGGTGATGTGGGAGAAGAGCTTTTTTTTGATCCTGGAACCAGTACAATGCTGGATACTGTTCAGTCTGATATTTTAAATCTTGTTAACAGAAAAGATGATCTGACAATGGTTTTTGATGAAAGAGATACAACTGTTCAGATCCATTCCTGCCATGGTCCGATAAGAGAGATTGAAATACTTTATGATAATCTTCTCGCTGTTTTTGAGGAGAACCAGGAGATTACTCCCAGGGATATTGTAGTGATGATGCCTGATGTTACTTCCTATGCTCCCCTTATTCAGGCTGTTTTTGATGCTCGGCTGGATAGGGGTAAAAAGATTCCTTTTTCCATTGCAGATACTTTTATAAAGTCTAACAATGCTGTTGCCAATGGGTTTATGTCAATTCTTCTTTTGGGTAAAAACAGATATAAAGCTTCGGATATTCTGGATGTTCTGGAGAGAGAACCCGTGAGGAACAGATTTAATATAACCCTTGATAATCTTGAATTTATAAAAGGCTGGGTTAAAGATACCAATACCTGCTGGGGAGTTGACGGTGACTATAAAAAGACTCTTTTGCTACCGGCTTTCCATGAAAATACCTGGCGATTTGGCCTTGAAAGAATGCTGCTGGGTCATGCCCTTCCACCCAATGAAGAGCATGAACTTTTTTCAGGAATTTTTCCCTATGGTGAGATAGAAGGGGAGGGGGCTGTTATTCTGGGTCGTTTTACTAATTTTGTAGAATCCCTTTTTTCAGCTGTGAAAGATCTTAACCAGGACAGAACTCTGGTTCAGTGGGCTGAAACAATGAATAAAATTTTAAATGATTTTTTTAAACTTGATAATAAAACTGAGAATGATCTCAATGAGATACGCGGGATTTTTACTGAAAACGGGTTGTCAGGGATTGCCGAGGCAGTTGATTTTCAGCAGGAGGTCTCCTTTGAAATCATAAAATCATTTCTTGAAAAACATATTGACTCCTCCCATGGTGACAGGGGTTTTATAACTACTGGTGTTACTTTTTGTACGCTTTTGCCCATGCGCAGTATCCCTTTTAAGGTTGTCTATCTTGTTGGCATGAATGATGGCGAATATCCAGGAACCTTTCAGCGTCCTGGTTTTGATCTTATTGATAAGAAAAGGGA
>JAYEHB010000246.1:0-2019 GCA_034659375.1 Thermodesulfobacteriota bacterium | reverse complement strand
TATTATCAAAGCATTGTTATATCTTTAGTGTTTTTATGGCGAATGCTGATGCACTCCGAAATGTACCTGTCCTTTCATTTTAATTTTCCGTTTCATTGGCTCTCCCAGCTTTAAAAAAAACTTTAACAAAACGGAGGTGAACTTGTCAACACAAAAACAGACTCGAGAAAAGAGAAAAGGGGGTCAAGTCTGCTCTTGACTCTTTCTGTATTTTAATTTACTGTACAACTATGTCCAGAGCAATAATAATAGAATATCGTGATACAGCTTATATTCCGTACATCAAAGAATGTAATTTTTCAATTATTTTTTTTATTACAAAATTGTCACAATTCAGTAATATCAACTCTTTCTATGTTTTGGTGCGGAATGTAAGATACAGGGAGAGCTTGTATCAAATTTTTATAATGTTACGGAAAAAGATATATATATCCAACAGGGGCTTTTTAATGATCCAAGGAATATTGTGCTATAGCTGGTTCGAAAATTACGGAGAGATACCGTGAAACAGATATGCAAGGATTTTTGATAAACAAATACAAATAAATACAGTTCCGTGAGCAGCATTATTGGCAGGATAAAGGAAAAATATTCAGGCACTGACAGAAATTATTAATCAATAAGAGTCAAGAGTAGACTTGACCCCTTTATTCATGACCCCTTTATTCACTTTATTCACTTTATTCATCTTTTTTTCATCCCTCTAATCCTTAATTTTTTTTTTAATTTTGGGTCATTTTTTTAATCTTTTTCCGCTAACTTTTTTTATATATACCCCATATACCTCATAATTATGAGCCTTGCCGAACGGGCATATAGCCAAGCAGGTAGTCTAATAAGCCAAGTTATTTCGAAAATCAAGAGCTTTCAAAAAACCGATAGCCCCCAATCGGCTGTAGCATTCTGTTTATGTGTTATCTTTTTCAATACTTTCAATAACTTGCCAAAACTCCTTGAAGATTTCCTGTTTGATAAGTTTCTCAAATTTATCACCAGTTAGGCTGTCAGGATGATACATTTTTGAGAACATTTTTTTAACTTGTTTGAAGTTATTCTCTTTATTTTCCGACTGTTGGTTTTGTTCCCTTTCTGCAATTCCTGCTTCTGCAATTTCTGCCCTTCTTCTCCATTCGTCTCGTGAAGCCACAGCTTGCTTGCCTTTTTGTCTTAAGTCGGTAATAATTTTATTGAGTCTTTTGATTTCAGACTCTTCGTTTTCCTTTTTTGTATCTACTTTCTGCGATTTTTGTCGAGTATTATCAGAATTGGAATAGACACTTTTCCTTGATTGCTTTTGGTATTTTCTAAGAATTTCTTCCAATTGTTCTTCGTTATAGTCAGCTATTTTGATTTTAAAAATTTTTGCATTTTGTTTAATAAGTTCGATCTCATCTTCATGAATACATTCCGATCTGTTTATATATCTATAAAGAAAGTAAATGTAGCCTGCTCTCATTGATTTACTGGTTAGATCAGAATTAATCAATGAAATTGTAAGATTGCTTATATTATCCATTCTCATCCTTTGGGGGCTCTTAATCTGCCCTTCCATAAAAACTTGATAACCGAGTTAAAAGTTATTTACCGGGCTACCGCCATAAGCCGGGACACCCCGAATAATAAGGCTCTTCGAGGGCTCTGTGTTTATAGGTTTCTGTGCTGAAAGCCCCTCATCAACCGGTTCAAAATGTCCCACTTTATGGCGGTAGCCATTTACCGAACGGCCTGCATAGCCTGCCCGCCGTGGTTTTAACGATAAAATTGGAAAAATGATTCCCTTGAATCTACCCGAATAAATCCAATCGGATACTACATGCTGCAACGGGATTTCCTGTGCCTTGCCGGGGCCGTTCCTTTGACGCTGGCATGAGCGGCCATCGGGAATACCGCCGGAGAACGGTGGCACTCTCCCCCTATTTCAAAACCGGCATTCACTCCCCGACTTATGTTGTATTGTTTGCATAGTGGTCCGCCACTTAAACTTTTTATTTTCCCTTTTTTCCTAAATCGTGTGAAAAT
>JAYEHB010000245.1:0-9053 GCA_034659375.1 Thermodesulfobacteriota bacterium | reverse complement strand
CTTCACTCTCATGTCACTTGCGTACACACTGCAAGGTTTCTGCAATAGCTGATTACCTATTATACGCACTATATTGGAAGAAATCTGGTTGTGCTTCTTGCTGGCACCTGCCATGGCGAAAATGGTGCCATCAAAGAATTCATGTCTCACTTCAGATATCCTTTCAGACGCTAAATATTCTTTTGGCGTAATCTTAATTTTTGTTTGTGAAAGCATAGTTTCTCTCTATTTTCGTTCCTCAAATCCATCAATAAATTTGTTAGTGCTATGTTTTTATTACAAATTATTACAATAAACTGTGGTTTGTCAAAATAAAAAAATCCTGGCCGATGCGATAACCATGCTCCGGCCATGCCGGTTATATGAAAGTCCGTTCAATAGACTATAATCATTGGACCTTCATAGTTTGTTGTGGCCGATGCGAATACCATGCTCCGGCCATGCCGGTTATATGAAAGTCCATCCAAACGACTGCAATGATAGACTTTCTAAATTTGTTGTGGCCGATGCGGAAACCACGCTCCGGCCATGCCGGTTATAAGGATGTTAAAGTTCAGTATTTTAAATGAACCTCAGCTTCGCTGGCAAGCTCTGAGCCGGGAGAGAGCAGTACAACGGCTTTCCATGATTGTTTTGCCTTTTGAGACTGGTGCAGTGCCTCATAGGCTTTTGCAAGGTCATAGTGGAGAATGGCAATACCAGGGTTTTTTGTAATGGCTTTAGTTAGAAGATCCACTGAAAGATGGGCCTGCTCTGTTTCAATGTTTGTTGTGGCAAGTCCGTGTATGGCATTTATAAAATCGGGTTTTAGCTTAAGGGCCTTTGCAAAGCTCTCCTTGGCCGACCTGTACTCTTTTTTGCCAAGATATGCCCATCCCATATTGCAGAGAGGGTATTCCGGGGTGACATAGAGAAGCTCTCCTGTGATGCTTTTAAAACATTTAAGAGCCTGATCCCATTTTTTCTGCTTTAGATAAGCTGTTCCAAGGTTGTTTTTTGCAGGTATATAATCAGGCTTTAGTGTGGAAGCCTTTTTAAAGTGTTTTTCTGCCAGATCAGGCCTTTTTTTTGCCAGATACGCCTCTCCCAGGTAATTGTGAAGGTATGGGTCATCTGGAATGGTCTTTTCTGCATTAAGGAGCTCTTTTAATGCTGCTGTGAAATTTCTCTGATTTAAATATGCTGCACCAAGATCTCTGGTGGCCATGGCAAGATTTTCATGATGTTTCCGGCTGGTTGTGGATGCACAGGATGATAAGAGAAAAACAAGAGATACCAGAATTATGATTTTTTTCATGGGGAAACACTCCTTCTAAGTCTCATTAAGTTCAGCAATTGGTACGTATAAAACTCTGATACTGTTTTTTTTTAGAAAATCTGTTGATTCAGAGTCTATTCTCTGGTCTGCCAGCAATATGTTCTGGTCATGGAGTTTTACATAAAGCCCGGATATTGTAATACTCTTCCGGGTTCTGGTGCTGACAAAGGCAGGGTTGTTTGTTGTTGAGAATCCAAGTGTTGTGAATAGTTTTAAAGCTAATTCCATGGTTGTCTCTCTTGGCAGGATCGAGATAATTTCAAAGCCTTGGGCTTTTATGGCTTCAAGGGCTGTTTTGCCGTAGATGTTACCAAAATTGACAAGCAGATCTGTTTTTCCCTTTCTTGGGATTTTGCCGACAGAAGCATTTAAGTTAACATCGCCCAGGGCAAAAGAGATATTTGAATCCGATGTGTAGTTAAACTCTGTCATTTTAAGAAGTTCAATTAAAGCTGCCTCATGGTTTTCAGGCAGAATATTGATCTCCTTGATAATTTGTTTTATATCCATTATTTTCAGTTTTTTCCAAAAAGAGGAGATAGTTTTTGTAAAATCGGTGTTATCACTCATTGTTTCGGGAACAAAGAGTATCCTGGTACCATTCTCAAACTTTACGACAGGAGTTGATGCAAGGTCAAGAATAAACTCCGGGTCGTTGTTTTGGGGGAAATGAATTTTGCCCCGGCAGAGCAGATTACCATCAATCTTTGATGCATACTCGTTTAAAAGAGCTTTTGTGTGACTGTTTATTTTTACTGTATGTCTGGTTTTTATCGGTTTAGGATGAATACTGTTCTGTTCTTTTTGTGAGAGGTTTTCTTTTTGGGAGTTGTCTTTTTTTTGTGAGAGGTCTTCTTTTTGTGAGAGGTCTAATGATCCTGAATTTGAAAAAAGCGCTGTAAACCATGGTTGTAAGAGAATTGACGGATCAGGCAGATTGATAAAGGAGCCTGCATATATAAGATTGTGGTTTTTTATCAATGGGTTGGCAAGTTTAAAGGCATGCAGACCCTTTTTTGTAAGGCCGCCATATTTTCCCAGGAATACAGAGTCTATCAGCTCTGATACATTGTCTCCTTTTTTTATCCTCTGTTTTTTAATGAATGGTTCTATTGTTTTTGTCACATTTGGAACTTCAAGATCCAGTACAGCCTGAAGGTCACAGGTAAGCTGAATAACAGGAACATCCACCACTCCAGGGCTTACCTCTCTGTAATCATCTTTTTTTATTTTTCTTAGGGGAATAAGTATCTGCTGCCCTGGATTTATGGCATCAATATTGTTGATTCCCGGGTTTATTTTTTTAAAAATATCTAAAAAAAGGGGAAAGTCTTTTTCGGCAATATCCCCTTTTTTTCTGAAAATCTTGTAGAGCCAGTCATCTTTTGAGACAGTGTATGGTTCACACAGAACCTTTTCCTGTTGGTATGGTAAAACAGAATATCTTTTTAATGATGTCTGAATGTTTTTTTTTGATTCCAGTGCAAACCCGGTGATGCAAAAACAAAAATGAATTGCACCACTGATTAAAAGCCCGGTAAAAAGATATTTTAAAAATTTGATCATAAGTTACGTTTTATCATCAGTTTGTTTTTAAGTTTAGCCTTGCAGCAATTTTTTGTGAAATATCCTCTGCAAAAACTTTAAAATCCTCTTTGGAAAGGGGGCTGCCCTGGCCTGGGATTTTTTCCTGATTGTCCGGCATTATCAGTTGAGGAGCATTAATAAATTCAGATTTGGATTCAATATTGTACTCCTTTGGGATACTCTTTTCAAAATAGAGTTCCTGGAATCCTGAAAATTTCATTGCATGGGCTGTGGAATCAATAATAACTATTTCATTTTTTAAGATAAGCTGCTGTTTGACTGCCTCAACAAGGCCTGCAAGTGATTCTCCTCCCTGGGTGCAGGCAATATGACCATTTCGGTTTGCTTGAAGCTGCCAGTCCATGATAGCCTGCTCTTTTACCTGAACAACATATATTTTTTTCTCTTTTGCGGTTTTGTTGTAGAGATCTGCAATTTTGATAACCCTTGGCATGGAGACAGGGTTGCCGATCATGGCTGCCTGGGCAACGCTTGATTTTACATTTACAGGCTTAAACTCTCTTTTATCGGCATCAGGTTCAAGGTAATACTGAAACACAGGGTCTGCATGCTCAGACTGCACTCCAATGATTTTGGGAAGAGAATCAATGATTCCTGCTTCATAAAATTTTAAAAATCCGTTCATAATCGCAGAAATGTTTCCTGCATTACCAATGGGAACAATCACTACCTTGTTGTGCATCTCATATTCAAAATCCTGGGCTATCTCATAGGAATAAGACTCCTGGCCTAAGATACGCCAGGCATTTTTAGAGTTTAAAAGAGCAACTGAATATTCATTGGAGAGCTTTTCAACAATTTTCATGCAGTCATCAAAAACTCCCGGGATTTCAAAAACATTTGCTCCGCTGCCCAGGGGCTGGGAAAGCTGCTGGGGGGTCACTTTTTTATGGGGCAGCAGAACAGCGGATTTTATGTCAGGTGTCAGATATGATGCATACAGGGCAGCAGCAGCAGATGTGTCGCCTGTTGATGCACATACTGCAATGATATCTGATGCAAGGTTCTGGTCAATTAGAAACTTGATATATGAAAGTGCACTTGCCATTCCCCTGTCTTTAAATGATGCACTGGGATTCTGACCGTCATTTTTGTAAAAGAATAACGCGCCAACCTTGTCCTGAAGTCTTTTATTGGCTTCAATAACAGGTGTGTGGCCCTCTCCCAGATAAACTATTGAATCAAGAGGCATGTTGGGACCAATAAATTCATGGAATCTGTAAATACCTTTAAGTGCTGGAATATTGAGCATTCTGCGGTAATCAAAAATTTTCTGCCATGTTTTGCCGTTAATTTTCTTTAATTCATCAAAGTCTCTGTTCTCAATCAACAGAACTTCACCACATTTCGGGCAGACATAGAGGAGCTTTTCTATGGAGAATTCACATGAGCATCCAAGACATCTATAGCAGAGATCACCTTTTGGCTGGGGAATAATATATGGTTTGATATTATCCGGGAAATTATCTGGTCTCATTGGAAATCACCTCCAGACCGCCCATGTATGGTCGTAATGCTTCAGGAATCTCAATAGATCCGTTGGCAAGCTGGTAATTCTCAAGAATGGCAGCAACGCATCGGCCAACAGCAAGACCTGAACCGTTTAATGTATGTAGAAATTCCGGTTTTTTCTGTCCTTCTCTTCTGAACCTTATTCCTGCTCTTCTGGCCTGAAATGCTTCGCAGTTGCTGCAGGATGATATCTCTCTGTATTTATCCTGTCCCGGCATCCACACCTCAATATCATAGGTTTTTGTTGCTGCAAAACCAAGGTCTCCGGTACAGAGGGTAACAACCCTATAGGGAAGTTCCAGTCGTTTTAAAATCTCTTCTGCATTTAAAAGCAGTGCTTCCAGCTCATCATAGGATGTTTCAGGTGTTGTATATTTTACCATTTCAACCTTATTAAACTGGTGCTGCCTGATAAGTCCTTTTGTATCTTTGCCATAGGAGCCTGCTTCAGATCGAAAGCATGGAGTATATGCCGTGAATTTAACGGGAAGGTCTTTTTCAGAAAGAATCTCATCTGCATGGATGTTTGCCAGGGGAACTTCTGAAGTTGGAATCAAAAAATAATCAGTTCCTTCAAGTTTGAACAGATCTTCTTCAAATTTTGGCAGCTGCCCGGTGCCGATAAGGCTTTTGCTGCTGGCAATAAAAGGCGGCAGCACCTCGGTGTAGCCATGTTCACTTGTGTGGATATCAAGCATGAAGTTTATAAGAGCTCTTTCAAGTCTTGCACCAAGTCCCATGTACAGGGCAAATCTTGCCCCTGTTATTTTGGCAGCCCTGGCAAAATCCAGAATGCCAAGCCCCTCTCCAAGTTCTTCGTGGGGTTTTATTTGAAAGTCAAACTGCCTTGGAGTACCTGTTTTTTTTACTAATAGATTGTCTTCTTCATTCTCTCCCGTTGGAACGTCTGCATGGGGAAGGTTTGGAAGGGCAATTAAAAAATCATTAATGGATGATTCCGTCTCTGAAAGGATTTTATCAAGGTTTTTTATTTTTTCAGAGACTTCACGCATTTCTTTGATGCTGTTTTCTGCATTTTGACCCGTTTTTTTCATCTCAGCTATTTTGTCTGATACAACGTTTCTCTTGTGACGTAAATCTTCAATTTCTTTAAGAAGTTCTCTTCTTTTTTTTTCAGAATTTGAAAAGGCAGTGAAATCAGCTTTACCTTTTCTTTTCTCAATTGCTTTTTTTACATGGTCGATATTTTCTCTAACGTATTTAATTTCCAACATTTTTTACCTGCCCGCTCGTTGTTTCATGATTGTGTATTGTTAATTTTATATAGTTACCACGAAAATTATCATGGGTCTGTAAATCAGTCAATGATTATTGTAGGTTGACAATTCTCTTCTTGTGTATAATATTTCCATAAAAAATTATTGTAACCGTTCACAGTCAATTCGCAAATTGTAAGCGTTTACAGGGTGCTGTAGATGCAGGGCCTGGACACGCAGACGTACTCATGTACTTTAAGTGTCCGACTAGGCAAGGTGCAGTGCCCTGTGAACGCTTAGAAATTATTTTTGTGTGGAGATATAATATTATGGAAGAGGGCAAAGGCAGTAGAAAAAGTGTACTTGGTGAAACAGCTGAAAGGCTTGCCAGATTTTCATACGAAGAACTGAAAGAGAAATCAGAGCTGATTGAACAAAAACTTTTGGATTTTGCAAATTTTATGGAGGCGCAGTATGCTCTTCTATATATTCAGCGGAACAGTGAAATTTCAACAGAAAATGTCATAAAAAAATCCCTTGAGATGAAAAAGGGCATTGCACTTCCTGCGTTTTCTGCGTCCAGGCATGCAATAAAGCTGTTCATCATTAATAATTATGACAAAGATTTGATAAAGCGGGATTTTGATCTGCTGGAGCCAGATCCTGAACATTGCAAAAAAATTACTCTTGCTGAGATTGACATAGCTGTGATCCCAGGTCTTGCCTTTGATGAAAAAGGTGGGCGTATAGGCTTTGGTGAAGGTTTTTATAACAGGCTGATAACAAGGCTGCCTGAGACTACACGTAAAATTTCCATTGCCTTTGAAGAGCAGATTGCCGGGCAGATCGAGATGGAATCACGTAAGTATAATGTTGATATAATTATTACTGATAAAAGGGTGATCTATAAAATATAACTGCCATGGGCAGCCTTGGTGGTCTAAGCCTGCCCGTTGCCCCTGTGCCTGCCCGTTGCCCCTGATGAAGGGCAACCACAGGGGGTTGCCCCTACTCCTGGTTTGCCAGGACTTTCATATAACCGGCATGGCCGGAGCATGGTCATTCTCATCGGCCACAACAAAAAATGAAAGTCTAATGATTATAGTCGTTTGGACGGATTTTCATATAAAAGGGCAGCCGTTGATTTTAGGGAACTTGCAGAAAATATTTGCCTCCTGTGCAGGTGCCAGGGGTAGATACAAGGCATTACTCTACTCTGGATTTAGAGCTTTTGCAAAGTTTTTCAGGTCCTGGGCTCTTCCCATTGCTATGACAATGTCTCCCTCTTCCAGGTATGTATCAAAGGAGGGGTTGAAGATCATTTGCCCGTCAGCTTTGTTAATGGATATAATAATAAGGTTGTATTGTTGCCTGATGCCTGAATCCTTAAGCATTATATTAACTAATTGTGATTTTGAAGATATTACTGCCTCTTCAATCTGTATTGCCTTTTTTTTGCGTGCCAGGGCAATTTCAAGAAAGTTGCTGACACTTGGTCGGAGAAGTCTCAGTCCCATGGATACAGCTCCAATATCATAGGGTGATTCAACTCTGTTTGCACCTGCTGCAATTAGCTTGCTTGTTACCCCTTTTGTGCCTGCCCTTGCCATGATATATATATCTGGACTCAACTGTCTTGCCGTGAGTACAAGAAATACATTGTCAGTATCTGTTGCAAGTGCTGCAATAAGGTATGATGCTCTTTCTATTCCTGCTTTTATAAGAAGAACTTCATCTGCAGCATCTCCCTGTAGATGGAGCATTTTGTCACTGTCAAGTAGTGGTATCATCTTTTCACTCTTTTCCAGCACAACAACATCTGAAGTCTCTTCTTTGAGCAGTTTGCACAGGGTCCTTCCAATACGTCCATAGCCGCAGACAATGTAATGATCATTAAGTTTTGCAATTCTTTTATCCAATCTTCTTCTCCCAAGTAGTGCTTTTATTTCACCTTCAACAACAAACTGCATGATCGTGCCAGCCAGATAAACGAAAAACCCCAGACCTGCAAATATCAGAAGAATAGAAAAGCATTTGCCCTGGGGAGATGTTGTGTGAACTTCTCCATAGCCTACACCGCTAAGGGTTATGGCAGTCATATATGCTGAATCCAGAATATTCCATTTTTCAATGGTCATATACCCGACGGTACCTGCTGCAAAAATAATTGCCGATGTTGCTATGGCTGTTATGAGATGTTTTATTTTATCCATAATTTATGGTTAATAGCTTTAATTTTGCAAAAAATCAAGGTAAGGATAAATTTTTGTATTTTCTTGACTGATGTATTTTCTTGACTGATGGTGCTGCTGCTGTTAAAAGATATGCATGAATGATGAACTAGGAAAATTTGTGCGCTGGCGCCGGGATATGGTAAAAAAACAGATCATTGCCCGTGGAATCAATGATCAGCTGGTCATTAAAGCCATGGAGACAATTCCAAGGCATCTTTTTGTTAGTGATGCCCTTACAGAAAGTGCCTATAGTGATTTTCCTCTTCCAATAGGAGAGGGACAGACTATTTCCCAGCCTTATATAATTGCCGAAATGACCCAGTGCCTTGATCTGAAAGGTGACGAAAGGGTTCTTGAAATAGGAACAGGGTCAGGGTACCAGGCTGCTGTTCTGGCAGATATAGTCTTTCGGGTATATACGATTGAAAGAAACAATACCCTGTTTCTGAGAACAAGAAAGCTGTTTGACAGCCTGAAGTATCATAATATTGTGGCAAAATATTCAGATGGAACCCATGGATGGAAAGAGGAGAGTCCTTTTGATGCAATTATTGTAACTGCAGGAGGGACAAAGATTCCACCACCTCTTATTGAGCAGCTTGCTGTGGGAGGTACACTTGTCATGCCTGTGGGAGGACATTTCAGCCAGGAGCTTATCAAAATTGACAAGGGAAAAAAAGGGATTACAACAACAAATCTTGGCGGGTGCAGATTTGTAAAGCTTATTGGGCAGCATGGGTGGAAGGAATAGTGGATGGTTAGAAAGCTCTATGACTGGGTGCTTCACTGGGCAGATAGACCTGCTGGAACATGGGCTCTTTTTATTCTTGCCTTTTGTGAATCATCTTTTTTCCCAATTCCACCGGATGTTCTTTTAATAGCTCTTGCAGTGGGTGCCCCCAGAAAATCATTTAAATTTGCACTTGTCTGCAGTGCAGGGTCTCTGGTCGGCGGTTGTGTGGGCTATCTTATCGGCTGGCACTTTATGGGGCTTATTGGTGACAGCATAATATCCTTTTACGGACTTACTGAGAAAATAGAGTATATTGCCTCCCTTTATAGAAAATATGATGCCTGGGCAGTCTCCATTGCAGGTTTTACACCCATCCCATACAAACTTTTTACAATAACAGCAGGGGCTTTTAATGTCAGTTTCCCTGTTTT
>JAYEHB010000244.1:0-2021 GCA_034659375.1 Thermodesulfobacteriota bacterium | reverse complement strand
CACGGAATCGGGACTGATCCGGTCAATTATCTGCTGCTTAATCTGCTGCTTAATCTTTTCGGTGATTTTTCTCTGTTTCATGATTTTCCAAAACCTGGGAAATAAAGTCTCTGTTCAATTTTTCTTAAAATAATTTTAGCAATGGATACAAGAAAAAGATAGTAAAATCCAATAACCATAAAGACCTCTGTAAACCTGAAATACTCAGTGGCAATGATTTTTCCCTCTCCTGTAAGTTCCAGGCATGTAACAATATATGCCAGGGAAGAGTACTTGATCATGTAGATTATCTCATTTCCGCATCCTGGCAAAGCTCTTCGCATGGCCTGGGGAATAATAACCCAGAAGACTGTTTTAAAATTGGAAAATCCCAGGGCCCGGGCTCCAAGGTACTGACTCTTTTTAACGGCTAAAAGAGCCCCCCTGACATATTCAGACTGGTAAGCTCCGCTGCAGAGAATAAACCCGGTTACAGCTGCTGCATAGGGTGAAAGATAGATACCGATATTTGGAAGCCCAAAGTAGAGGACAAAAAGCTGAACAACAAGGGGAGTTCCCCGGAAAAGTGCTGAAAAACCATCTCCTGCCCGTCTTGCCATTAAAGGACCAAATGCCCTGATGGAGCCTGCTGTGACTCCAATGAGAATCCCGCCAAGGGCGGAAGGGATAATGAGCATAATAGTCATGGCAAGACCATGGTTAAGACTTGGGATCAATTCCTGAAAAAAGGTGACACTCTCCACTTTTACTGATCCTCTCCTGCCATATGTTTGAGTTTGTTGCAAAACCCCAGGGTTCTGGAATTTTTGTCTTTAAGAAGCTGTTCAGGAGAGCCTTTTTCCACAATAATTCCATTTTCCATAAAAAGGATCTCATCTGCAAGGGAGTGAACAAGTGTCATCTGATGGGTTGCCATTATCATTGTCATTCCTTTTTTTGCAAGATTTTTTATAACAGCAATTACTTCTCCCACAAGTTCGGGATCAAGAGCTGATGTGGGCTCGTCAAGGAGCAGCACTTCAGGAGCCATGGCAAGTGCCCTTGCAATGGCAACCCTCTGCTTCTGTCCCCCTGACAGCTCTGCAGGATAAAGATCGCTTTTATCTGAAAGCCCCACCTGTTCAAGCTCAAATTCAGCCCGCTTTTGTGCATCTTTTTTGCCCATTTTTTTTACTTTACGCAGAGCAATGGTAATGTTGTTCATGGCCGTTAAATGGTCAAAGAGATTGAAATCCTGAAAGATCATCCCCACTTTCTGCCTGAAACCATACAGCTCATGATTGTTTTTAATATTGATTTTTTCTGTATTAAACCAGATATCACCTGAATCAGGAATTACAAGGCAGTTAATACACTGGAGCAGGGTGCTTTTTCCCCCGCCCGAGGGACCTATGAGAATCTTAATTTCCCCTTTGCCAAGCTCAAGATCCACCCTTTTCAGGATTTCATTATCTGCAAAGGATTTACATATATTTTCCACTTTTAGAACAGGATGAGTCATTATTACATTCCCTGATGCGAATAGCCCGGAATCCGGACTCTGTTTTCCAATTGTCGTAAAGCCTTAAGCCCGGACCATGTCAGCACAAAATAGATAAGTCCGGCAGTAATGTAGAGGGGAAGGTGCTGATAGGTTCGTGAAGCGACAAACTGTGTTCTGGCCATAATTTCAGGAGCACCAATAACAAAGGCCAGGGCTGAATCCTTGAGAACAATGGAAAATTCATTGGACCAGGCAGGTATGGAAATACGGAAAACCTGGGGCAGGATAATAGAGATAATTGTCTGGACATTGCTCATGCCAAGGGCGTTTGCAGCTCTAAACTGACCCTGGGGAAGAGAGAGCATGGCACCCCTGAAGATATTTGCCTGATATGCCGCTGTTATCATTCCAAGAACTATTGTAACAACAGTGATGGCATTAAAATTCAACCCCAGATAATTGAATAGTCCAAAATAGAAGAGAAAGAGAAGAACCAACGCAGGTACTCCCTGGAAAAACCATATATAAATGCCACAGA
>JAYEHB010000243.1:0-2030 GCA_034659375.1 Thermodesulfobacteriota bacterium | reverse complement strand
ATTGATAAATTAGAGCAAATATTTCATGCTATTGTCCGCCCTTTTGTATCTCAGGAGCGATGGAAAATCATATTGAACTTTATTGATGAAATTGTTAAACAGATACCATGTTACCAACTTTATTTTGATAAATCCGGCAGGGTTGTTGATTTATTATTACAGGAGGATTATGTTTCAAAAAATTGATTTGAATAAATGCTATTCAATTTCCAAAGATATTGTAAAACGGGAGATTGAAGGAGAAATTGTTATTATTCCCATTGTATCAGGCATAGGTGATATTGAAGATGATATTTATTCATTAAATGAAACAGGAAAAGTGATTTGGGGGATGCTTGATGGAAAAAAAAAATTGAAAGAGATTATAAAAGATCTTCATGAGCAATATGATACGCAGATGGAAAAAATTGAGGCTGATGTAATTAATATTATAAAGGAACTGGTCAATAAGAAACTGGTAGTTATTCTTGAATGATATTTCAAAATATATAGAGATATCCGGGGTAGATGCTGCTGAGATAGCACTTGAATTATGTTCAAAAACAGCTGGGTTAAGATTTGTAGCAAAGGGTGGCAGTATGTCTCCTTTTATTCGTGATAATGATACCATTACGATTTTCCCTTATAATATCCGCAGGCCTGAAACTGGAGATATTGTCGCCTGTATCAACCCTTTAAATGGAAATCTCATTGTCCACCGGATAATTATTAAAAAAAATGATCTGTTTTTAATAAAAGGGGACAATTGTTTTAAAAGTGATGGCTTTTTTCACAGGGAAAACATTATTGGATATGTAAAAAATCTTTCATTTTTAGGAATAAAAATATCCAATGTGGAAAAAAAAAGTGCTATTTTGATAACAATCATGGTATTGTTGAACCAGGTGATTGCAATTTTAAGCAGATATGGTTTTTTAAAACCAATCATTAATATCCTTAGAAAAATAAAATTAATTTTTACCCATATATTCAGGAACGAGCAATGGAAACAGCAGGCTTTGAAAAAATACCATTAAAGAGATTTTCTCTTTTCCATCATTATGAAAAGAAACGCATCCCTTTTTCAATTACTTTTGAGATAACTTCCCGATGTAATATCCAATGCAGACATTGTTATCTTAATAAACCTGCCAGTGACAGTGTTGCTTTATCAAATGAGATTTCCTTTAAAAGAATACAGCAAATTGCAGATCAGGCTGCTGACTTAGGTATTATCTGGTGTTCAATTACTGGTGGGGAACCCTTGTTAAGGGATGATTTTGCTGATATCTATCTATATTTAAAAAAGAAAGGCTTTCTTGTTTCTATCCTGACAAATGCTACTCTTTTTAATGACAGCCACATGCAGCTTTTTAAAAAATACCCTCCCAGGATGATTGAAATTACAGTGTATGGCATATCTGAAAAAACATATAACAGGGTAACACGGACAAAGGGTCTGTTCCATAAAGCCATGGGTGGTATTGAACTTGCGTTGAAATCAAAAAACAAAATTTTGTTTAAAACAACATTAATGAATTCAAACAAACATGAAATAGTTAAAATTGCTGAATTTTGCAGCTCCCATGAGAACTCAGCCTTTTTATTAAATTATAATATTCATTTAAGAGTAGATGGGAATCAGACACTCAACAAAATAATTAAATCAGAAAGACTGCAGCCTGAAGAGCTCAAAGATATATCCAGAAGTTTAACTGAGTATACAAGCCAGGATACATTTGAAGATGGCATAAAGAGATCCCATGATGATTTTTTCAATGGCAATCTGTTCACCTGTAATGCTGGAATTAACTCCTGCTGGATCGATTATGAATCATACGCCTGTTTTTGCCCGTTGCTGCGCCATGATACATATCGGTACGGGCTTGAAAAAGGAACTTTGCTGGATTTTTGGGAAAATTTTGCTCCAAAGATTGCCTGTATGAGTTCTCAAAATGAAAAATACCTTAAAACCTGCTGCAGTTGTTCAAGCCGGAAAAATTGTTATTGGTGTCCTGCAATATCTTATCTTGAAAATGGTTTGCTGGATC
>JAYEHB010000242.1:0-2032 GCA_034659375.1 Thermodesulfobacteriota bacterium | reverse complement strand
TCTTAAAGCAACACAGAACCTGAAAAATACGCAACGCAAGCGGTATTATTTTTTTTGTGCAACTAAAGAGACTGAAGTTGTATGTAAATTCCAGCCATCAAACAAAGGAATATTACTTTTATCTGAAAAAATATGTGCCGGCAGAAGATCAATATTTTTATCATCCATATTAACAAGGGCTCTTACGGCATATCCTCTTTTAACAGGATCATTGGAATCCAAAAAGGGAATAATGCTTTTTATCACAGCTTTGTCTGGACGGGTACTGGTTTCAAGATAAGTGCCAACACCCCATAAGGAACCTCTTTGAAGCATTTCATGTTCAAGAAAATTTCCATCAGGATCAATATATGAAAAAAGAATTGATTCAAATTCTCCGGCAAGGGTTTTATTGCGCTTTAATATTTCACCCATGGCCTCCACAGATCCCCATGCCATACCACCGGATTCATCATTGAGATTCCACATAAGCCTTCTTAATATTATCCTTGAATCCTCAATTCTATATTCTGCAAGCCTGTGGGCAAGATCTCCCATGGCAGTACTGCTTCTGAACCTTATAAGATCATCCAGACTGTAGAAATAAGAAAACAGAGGGCCCGCAAGCATTTGCCCGGGAATTTGCCGCAACTGATAAAAGGCATCCTCCCTGTTTTCTGATAGAAGAATCCCTCCTACCTGCTTTTTTATTTTTCTTCCATGTGGTTTTACCATTTTCTTATGTGACCCATCTCTTATTTGATGATATTATCGAGCCTCACTCTGCCAAATTTTTCAGACACAAGCTCTTTCATTCCAAGATAAAAAACAATAGTGTATCTCTCTGTCTGGACGGTTGAAGCCATTCTCTGCTTAAAATCATCACCATGGTTTTCCTTTTCAGAACAAAACAGCATATAAACCAGGGCTTTTAAGTATAAAACAACTAAATCTTCCCAAGATACCGGGTAAATATTCGGCTTAAAGAGATACAGATCTATTTCGCATGACACTGATAACATTTTGTTGGTCCGGTATCTTCTCCTGCCTTTTTCTTTGCTTTATGGCATTTAATGCATGCCTTCTTCATAACCTGCTTCTTTTTAAGCTTCCCCTGACTTTTTAACTCCTTTATTATTCCTGCTGTTTTTGGAAAAAGGACGTGACAAGCATTGCAGTCGCCTAATGCACTCTGGTGCAGTTGATGGGGAAAAGCCACTACACCTTTTCTGCCGCCATCGAGAGTGATATTCTCCTCTCCCGGATTTTGGACTGCAACGACCGCTGCACCTGTGAAAATGCTTATTAAAAAAATCACCACGACGGTTCTTACTTTCATCCTAATCTCCTCCTTAAAATTGATTGAGGGTTAATACCCTTTTCTAAAACAACATAATTAAAAGACACAGCAATAATCATACCACAATCAATAATCCCTGACCTGGACAAGCCAGAACCTAACCTGAAGGTCACACGCAAACGGGTTTTTTAATTCTTTTGCCAAAATAACACGAAAATAAGAAGTAAGAAACTTTCAGGAAAAACGCCATGGCCTGTGCTTGTACAATTATTCCCAGCGAATACAGTCTTTGGGACAATTTTTTACGGCTTCATGGATATCTTCATCTGAGTAGTCGTCAAGGGGCAATACTTCAACAAAGCCTGCTTCATTGACCTGAAATGCATGGGGAGCAAGCTCGACACAGATTTCGCAGTGGATACAATCTACAAACTCAATAACAGGGGTCTTCATAAATAGTATTCTCTCCTTTTCTGGATTTAGGGTTCACTCAAAAATTAGCAAGTTCACAGGCCTTTCCAAGCCCGATGAATGTCATAAATGATACATCATTATTTTCTTCCAGCTCCCTTACATCACGATATTTTATCTTGTTTTTTTAATTTTTTGAATATTTTAAACTCAACGGAACGCCATAATCCGTCGGCACTGTAACAGTCCCAACCCCAGTGCAGCCATTTAATCAAAGCAAAGGCAATCCAGAGTGCCCAGGCAAGAATCAGAACACGATAAACTGTCATTGGCAATGAAAAA
>JAYEHB010000241.1:0-2034 GCA_034659375.1 Thermodesulfobacteriota bacterium | reverse complement strand
TGTTTTATCAGCCCTGATAACCGGTAAAAAAGATCTGCTTGATAAAAAAACGAGAAATGATTTTTCCAAAGCAGGGGCAAGCCATGTGCTGGCAATCTCAGGGCTCCATCTATCCGTTGTTGCTACGCTCTTTTTTTATCTTTTTAACAAAATTTTATCGTTGTTTACTTTTTTATTGATACGGGGCTGGTCAAAGAAAGGGGCAGCTCTTTTGACTCTTATTCCACTTCTCTTTTATGCGTTTTTGTCAGGTTTTTCACCTTCCACAAAAAGAGCATTTATAATGATTACCGTTTTTATGTTTTCATTTGTGGCAGCAAGAGAGGCTGATACCTTAAATTCCCTTGCCTTTGCAGGTATTTTGATTCTTTTCATTGATCCTGGTTCTATCTTTTCCATCTCCTTTCAACTCTCTTTTGCTGCAGTTCTCTTTATTATTCTTGGCCTTTTCAGTATTAAAAAAATAGAGTTTTTTAAAGAGAAGAATTTACAGAACAGATTTTTTTTGTTTGTTTTTATCTCATTTTGTGCCATTGCAGGTACTTTGCCCATTGTTGTCTATTACTTTAATATAATCTCATTTGCCGGTATATTTACCAATATAGTTCTTATCCCTGGTGCAGGTTTTTTTGCAGTTCCCTTGGGACTTGCAGGGTTGTTTATCTATCCTGTCTCCATGGCAGCTGCAGCACTTTTTATTAAATGTGCCGGTTGGATTCTTTTTTTCTGCATATTGTTTATTGAGTATGCTGCCAATCTTTCTTTTGCATGGGCAAGGTGCGTTACCCCTGATATGATAGAGATCCTCTGTTACTATATATTTGCAGCAGGGATTTTCTTTTTTATTAACTTTTATATGAAGGTTCATCCAGACGACTGCAATGACAGCTTTTCTAAATTTGCTGTGGCCGATGCGAAAATCATGCTCCGGCCATGCCGGTTTTATATGAAGGTTCATCCAGACGACTGCAATGACAGCTTTTCTAAATTTGCTGTGGCTGCTGAGAATGACCATGCTCCGGCCATGCCGGTTTATAAAAAAAAGGCTTTTGTCTCTGTTTTGGCAGTTTTAATGATTTTTTTAATAAATGAAGCATTGTGGATCAATCAGAGGTTCTTTAATAAAAAATTGTATGTTACAGTGATGGATGTCGGCCAGGGATCAAGTGCATTAATTGAAATGCCCATGGGAAAAAGAGTTCTTGTTGACGGAGGTGGTTTTACTTATTTCTCAAAATTTGATACAGGAGAACATATTGTTGCTCCGTTTTTATGGAAAAAGAAGATTATGACTCTTGATGCTGTTATTCTAAGCCATCCTGATGCTGATCATATGAATGGTCTTGTCTATATATTAAAGAATTTTAAGGTAAAAAGGTTTATAAAAAATTGTGATACAAGAGAGACAAAAGCTTTTCTTGATCTTATGAATTTTATCTTAATCAATAATATTAAACTTGATATTGTTTCTGATATGGAAACTAAAATTAATATGGGAACGGCATTTTTGGATATTCTCTATCCTTTTTATGGAGCTGATAACTCAAAAGTTAAAGCAGGTGATCTTAACAATAATTCTGTTGTTTTCAAGCTCTGCTTTAACAATATATCTATTCTGTTTCCAGGTGATATCATGGAGCAGACCGAGGAGAAACTGGCATCAACCCTTGGAAAAAGACTTGAATCAGATATTCTTATTGCTCCCCACCATGGAAGTTTGACATCAAGCAGTAATTTTTTTCTTGATCAGGTGAGGCCTGAAAGTGTAATAGTTTCATGTGGATGGAAAAACCGGTTTGGCTTTCCGGATTTGGCAATACTTCAAAGGTACAGACAAAGGGGGGTAAAAGTCTTCCGAACTGACCTGTCAGGTGCTGTGCAGATAACAGTTGGCAGTGAACAATTGAAAATTGAAAATTGAAAATTGAAAATTCATAATTGAAAATTCACAATTAATAATTCACAATTCACAATTCAAAATTTTTATATAAAAAAGGATCGGTAACATTGTATTACATATATTTCCCCTATGCT
>JAYEHB010000240.1:0-2037 GCA_034659375.1 Thermodesulfobacteriota bacterium | reverse complement strand
GCGTGAAAGCTGTTGGACATTTTTTAAAAGAACTGAATTGATCCAAAAACTAAAAAAGGGTTTAACCAGAATTTGGCTAAACCCTTATTTTTTTATGGTAGGCACGAGCGGACTTGAACCGCTGACTTCTACCGTGTCGAGGTAGCACTCTACCAACTGAGCTACGCGCCTTTATATTGTAGGAGAGTAATACCACTCACTCTCTCGTATGTCAAGAAAAAGTAAATAATCGGCTTATAATGTAAATGTTTGGCCAGTGGTCTATTTGGGACTGCCTAACATACTAATGATAGTTTCTGACCTTCAGGTTATGTGAGAGCAGGCCAAAATGGGCGAAGATGAGGTGCAGGCCGAATATTTACAAAAAAAAATGAGCTTTATTCTGAGATATAGGCACCTTTCATATCAGACTCACTCACAGGCTGAACATCATTATCTGGGACAAATCTAATGGAAAGGGATGTATCTGTTATATCAGAAAGTTCAATTGCAAAGGAATCAAAGGTTTTAAGCATAAGAGAATCAGCCAGTTTTTCTGCAGAGCCCTTAAAGGCTATATCAACCACAGCCTGATCAGCACCAAGCTCTGTTGTCTTCACAGCATCAATGCCATCCATTTTATTTAAAACCCTTCTCAACATTATAAAATTTGCCAGATAATCGGTACCATCAATACGAACTTCAATTGCCTGGACTTTACTGCTCTTTTTGGACTTGGACCATGCCCTGTCAATTAAGAGTGCAAGCTCTTCTCCGGCAAGCTCTCCTGCACTGATAAGGGCTTTTTCTGTTCCATTTGCCCTGGTTCTGCTTTTTGCAACCCCGTGCATTTCAACAGATGTGACTCTTTCCGACGTATCAATATTAAAGACTTCAACAGCAAGAACCGCTTTATATGATCTCTCATCACCCATGATATTGGATGCCTCATGTGCCTGGGCTCTTCCAATCACAACAATATCAGCCTTTAGATGCCTGCCAAGCTTTACTGCAGCTTCAGAATCATGGATAAAATCAAAATTGATTTCAGTTTTTTCAGCACCAGGAGCAATATCAAGAGCAGCAGGACTGCCTGAATCATATCCCGCCACTAAATCAAAACCTCTATTTGTTAAGCAGGCAGCAACAGCACCTTCAGCAAAAGATTTATAAGGAAGAGGATTCTTTCCCCACCAGTATCTGGGAAGTATCTCTCCAGGGATCTGCTCAGAAATTAAAAGAAGTATAGAAGGTTTTTCATTTTCTCTGTTTATTATTCCATAATCTGTAAAAAAATTCTCCAGAACAGTGGAATTAATCTTTGCCTCCACAGCCACCATGTAATGATTGTTCTCTGTAAGCTCGGCAAGTACCCTGTAGGTTACAACATACTTCTGGGAATCATCCAGAACAGTATCATAGACAAGCCCTAAGGCTGCAGTCAAATCTGCCCCTGTAAGTATCCTGGTCACTGCTCTTTGTACTGATAGATCAAGGGCATCTGAAACTGCTTTTTGCTTTGCAAAAGGAAGGCTATTATTTATTATTCTTTTGCCAAATGATACAATTGTCATGACATCTGTATTTTTACTGCATTGTGCTGGACTCCAGGATAATAACAACAATAGACAACTCAGGGTCATGGAAAAAATAAAATACACCATATGTCTTGTCTTTTTACCCGTCTTCTTCGTTGCATTAATGGGCACATATTTCAATATGCTCCCATTGATGCACCTTGAAGACGGGCAAAAATACTGTGCCATAGTGGTGAATTTTAAAATTTCCATGACCCTTAACAGAGCAAAAGTTGTCATTGATTTTATTCTGCTAAACATCAAATCCTCCTGATTTTTCTCTTTATTGGTATCCTATGCGTGGGTCAGCCTCTTGGATATATTTTATTCCACCACAAAATTTAAACAGGATACCTTTATTGCCTCTAAGTTTTAATCACACATCTCGTGCAATGGCGTAATCAGCCAGCATCATCATAACATCTCTTGCCTCGGACGGCTCAAAAATTTCAAGGTTTTCTTTTGCCTTTTTCACATGCTC
>JAYEHB010000239.1:0-2038 GCA_034659375.1 Thermodesulfobacteriota bacterium | reverse complement strand
ATAATAACAGATGCTATTCTTGAGTATAACACGGAAGAAGAATCCGATAAGTGTAAAAAATGCAATGAGTGTAAGATGAAATGTCCTTCGGGAGCGTTGAATAGACCATATGTATTGAATAAAAATCCTGGTTATCACGGATTTGGGGGAGGGTTCCTAAATCCGCCTAAAGATGCCGAGATTAACATATTTTGCAACCAACAATCATGATACCTGAATTGGTTGATTTTTTCAGCTGGACTTCTCCAACCATTATGCTTTTTTACCGTCGTTGGATTGCAAGGAGCAAAATTGTGAATAAGAGCCCAACCTCTTATACTCAATTTTGCTGAAGCCAATGAGCCATGAAAGTAAAAAGTGGAGAACAAATGACGGTCCATTCTTTGCATCAACCGGTCTATCATGTTGCTTGTTCTATGGCAGCCTGGAAGATCATACGCTTTTGAGTACTTTGAGATATTATCCTTCATTTTTTTAATTGGATTCAGTATTACTTGTGGCACATTTTGTTTCTTCACCGACTCATATAACCTTCGAACTCTTTGAGAAAAAGTTGCTTTGTTTTCAGCTTTGTAGCAGTTCCATACGCTTTCCGCCACTACATTGAAAAAATCGCGATACTTTTTTTGAGACCGATCACGAATTTTAATAAAAACATGAAGAAAACAACAAAGCACAGAGATAGAGGGGAATATGGATTTCCAGGCATTTATGGTAGCCTTCCAGCCATCAGTATTGACTGATACCGGACTGTACGCGGGATTTAGGTCATTGGCTTCATCTTTAAATACTCCATATGCCTTGGTTAGCGTTTTCTCTCCAGCATCTTCAGTCACAGAAACACCCAAAATACATTGAGAAGCCACAGTTGTAGGTATATATACTTTCTTCCCCCTCATGCGAGAATGTTTTTCATCTGCCACAACATGTTCGGGTAATAGGCTGTGATCTTTGATTGTAGTTCCTACAATGCTATTTTTCCCAAGGCTTTGTTCAATGCGATACCAAAACGAGTGATCCTTGCCAAATACGTAAGATAAAGCCCAGAAAGGAACACCAAATTTACGAAGAAACATAGCTTTTTCAATTTCATCGGTATAAGCAGTATGATAAGGCATAACATGAGCCGGCCGGACTGTATATGAAGTTGACCCAATAATGATTCGTCTTGATGGAACTTTCAACTTTTTTGATATACGCTTTTCTTTGATCCAATACCCCTCTATCACCTCAGCGGGGAAAAGCTCAGGCATAAAATCAATAAATTCATCGAGTTTTTGCCTGTACCATTTTGGATCTTCAACAATTTTATGATAATTCGCTTGATCAAAAGGCAAAACAATTGTACGGTTCATTCGGGGAGTGGATGATTTGTTGTCAGACATTGAGCTCCTTTCATATAAGATAAGTTGACTAACATAACTTATATGAAAGTTAATCTAATGTCCAGCAAAAAATGTCACTCCCCCAAATCCGTGATAACCAGAATTTCTTTAATGTCAGTTATCTTTTCTACGCATTGACTGAATTTCCTTATGGTTGCAGTTCAGCTATGCATTCAATTTCAACTAAGGCATCTAAAGGATTTTTTGAAACCTCAATTGTTGCACGGGCTGGTTTGTTTCCCTGAAACATCTCTTCATAGACTTTATTCATACCTTGAAAATCATTTAAGTTTTTGAGAAAAACAGTTGTTTTGACAACATTTTAAGGGTTAAGTTAACACCGGCCAGAACAGCTGACAGATTAGTTAATACCTGTCTGGTCTGTCCTTCAATGGTAGTAGCATCCACTTTCATTGTATCAGGGTGTAATGGGGTCTGCCCTGAACAAAAACTAAATTTCCGGTTTTTATTGCATGGGAATATGGTCCTAATGCGGGAAACCCGCAACCCAGTTGCCGTTCCTCATTTTCTTGTTTTTTTAACAGAAACTGAGGAATAAAGCACTAAAGCTGCAGGTACAGTTTTAACATTAATAGCTTCCATTTTATTCTTTCCTCTTTGTTTATTCACATTCAAAAGTAATCTTTGTTCCA
>JAYEHB010000238.1:0-2040 GCA_034659375.1 Thermodesulfobacteriota bacterium | reverse complement strand
CATAAAGTTATTGATAAAGTCAGTGTTGCTTTAAATGATAAAAAAGATGTTTATGAAGCGTCTTTTGCTAATCTTGGAATCAAGCAAGTCCTGGTTGATACGGAGACAGTCAAAAAACACCCTAAGCTTCTTGTGAGCGGCGTATGGTCCATTGTGGATCTTGAATATGAACATTTTGAAGATCGATCAATTTCCCCCTGGATAATCAATACTCTTAAACCCATTCAACTTTCTCATTTTGATTATGACCATTATATTTCAGCAAGAAAACAGTTTACCACCGATGAGTGGATAGATCTTTTAGTGCAAAGCATTGGTTTTAATCCGGAAATGCTGGGTAAAAGGAGCAAGTTACTCCAATTGGTTCGTCTCATTCCTTTTTGTGAACGTAATTATAACCTTATTGAGCTTGGCCCTAAGGGTACTGGCAAATCACATATTTATTCAGAATTCTCGCCCCATGGTATTTTAATATCTGGTGGAGAGATAACAGTGCCAAAATTATTTGTAAATAACAGCTCAGGTAAAATAGGTCTGGTAGGTTATTGGGATACCGTTGCTTTTGATGAGTTCGCTGGAAAAAAGAAAAAAATAAATAGTGCTCTTGTAGATATTATGAAAAATTATATGGCAAATAAATCATTTTCCAGGGGAGTTGAAATCATTGGTGCGGAAGCTGCCATGATATTTGTAGGCAACACCAAACATACATTGCCATATATGCTAAAACACACAGATCTTTTTGATGAATTGCCACCACAATATTACGATTCAGCTTTTTTAGATAGAATACATTTTTATTTACCTGGTTGGGAAGTGGATATCATTCGTGGAGAGATGTTTTCTGATGGTTATGGTTTTGTTGTGGATTATCTTGCTGAAATTTTAAGATCTCTCAGAAACCATGATTATTCAGACAGGTATTCTAAATATTTTGATTTGGTCAGTGACATTTCAACCAGGGACAAAGATGGAATTAATAAAACTTTTTCCGGTCTTATGAAAATATTATTTCCCCATGAAGAAGCAACAGAAAAAGAAATAGAAGATGTCCTGCAGTTTGCTATTGAAGGCAGAAAAAGGGTTAAAGATCAATTGATGAAAATTGATTCTACATATGCTGCTGTAAGATTCGCATATACTCGAAATGATAATAATGAAACCGTTTATGTAAAAAGTCTTGAAGAGGAAGAATATCCCCAATATTTTAGTTCCTCAATGGATGAAGAAAGTCAAGAGGCGAAAAATGATGATCCAAAAGACAGTAGTTCAAAAACTTCTGAAACTGTTGATGAAGAACCACCTGAGCTTAAAGAGACACAGGTAATAGTAAAAGAAAATCAAAGAGGAATTACTTTTGATAAATTATTTGGTCCATATCTGAAAGATGCCGGAAAAATAGTTTTAAATGATTCATATATCCGCATTTTTTATCAAATCAGAAATCTCATGGAATTTCTTGAAACCATTGCAAAAATTAAACCCGGGGATAATGAGGTTGAAGTGCATCTTGTCACTGTAGAAGATGAATTTAAAGGTCCTCAACAACTTGATTTTTTCATAAAGATCCAAGAGAGTTGTGCTGCAGCAGGAATCCAATTTTCATGGGAGTTTGATAAAACAAATTCTCTCCACGCACGCCATATAGTAGCTGATCATGGTTGGAAAATTCTATTAGACAGGGGTTTGGACATTTTTCAGCACTATGAGATGAATGATTCTTTTTCTCTTGGTAATCGCCTTCAGGAATACAGAACATGTAAAGCTTTTGAGGTCACTTATTTAAAGACAAACTCGCAGGCCTGACCCCGTTGGACACGTTGGACAGTCGCTCATTGAGCCAAGTTTTGAAAAAGCCAAAGACCTTGCCAGAATGATCGTATGATTATTTAAAAAGGTATTCAAGACCATTAAGTTTTATAATATAGGCCTTTAGGCCGTAAAACCCAATCCTTTAGGTTTGGGATATAAGTTTTGCTTTAGCAATTTTTTGTTGTACTTTCCAGCCTATGCATATTTGGAAAGTACCTGTATGAGGTC
>JAYEHB010000237.1:0-2044 GCA_034659375.1 Thermodesulfobacteriota bacterium | reverse complement strand
TCAATTATCAATTATCAATTTTCAATTTTCAATTTTCAATTTTCAATTTTCAATTGTTCTGTAATAGGAGAAAAGATAGTGTCTGATATAAAAAAAGTTGTCCTTGCCTATTCAGGCGGACTTGATACTTCAGTTATACTGAAATGGCTGATTGAAACATATAAATGTGAAGTTGTGACTTTTTCAGCCGATCTTGGCCAGGAAGAGGAGCTTGACGGTCTTGAAGAGAAAGCTCTGGCAACGGGAGCTGTAAAAGCCTATGTTGAGGATTTAAGGGAAGAATTTGTAAAAGATTATGTTTTTCCTGCATTCAGGGCAAATGCAATATATGAAGGTCAGTATCTTCTTGGAACATCAATTGCACGGCCCCTTATTGCTAAAAGGCAGATTGAAATTGCACACAGGGAAGGCGCCGATGCAGTAAGCCACGGTGCCACAGGAAAAGGAAATGATCAGGTAAGATTTGAGCTTGGCTATCTTGCCATGAATCCTGGAATAAAGATAATTGCACCATGGCGGGACTGGGATCTTACTTCCAGAACCAGACTTATGGAGTTTGCAAAGCAACATGGTATTGAAGTTCCCCAGACTCCTGATAAACCATACAGCACAGACAGAAACATGCTCCATATCAGTTATGAGGGCGGGGTTTTGGAAGATCCCTGGGCACCTGCCACTGATGATATGTTTACCATGTCGGTAAAACCTGAAAATGCACCTGACATTCCGGAGATTATTGATATCACCTTTAAATATGGTGATCCAATTGCTGTTAACGGCAAAGAGATGTCCCCGGCAGTTCTTTTAAAGGAACTTAATACCCTTGCCGGAAGAAATGGAATAGGAAGAATTGATCTTGTGGAAAACCGTTTTGTGGGTATGAAATCCCGTGGTGTTTATGAAACTCCTGGTGGAACTGTTCTAAGGCTTGCCCATATGAATATGGAATCCATTACTTTGGACAGAGAAGTTGCCCACATAAGGGATTCTATAATTCCAAAATATGCAGAGCTGATATACAATGGTTTCTGGTTCTCTCCTGAAATGGAGATGCTCCAGAAGATGATAGATGATACCCAGAAAAATGTTTCAGGAAGGGTAAGGTTGAAACTTTACAAGGGGGGTTGCCATCTAATTGGAAGAGAATCCGATCAAAGCCTTTATGATGAAGCTTTTGCCACGTTTGAAGATGATGATGTTTACACACAAAAGGATGCTGAAGGGTTTATCAGGCTCAATGCCTTAAGATTAAGAATAAAAAAATTGGCTCAGAAAAAAATATAAATTTTTAAAAAGATTACCACCGAAATACGAAGTTTAAAAAGGAAGATCACAAAATTGGAAAAAAAGCAAAAGCAGCTTTCAGAGGTTTTGGCCAATGACTGAAAAACCGTGGGATGGACGATTCTCCCAGAGCACTGATAAAGCAGTGGAAAAATTTACCTCCTCCATTGATGTTGATAAAGCACTCTCTTCATATGATATTAAAGGATCAATTGCTCATTTGAAAATGCTTGCCCATGAATCCATTATTACAGAGGATGAGGCAGATGCTCTTATCAGGGGACTTTCCAGGGTAGAACAGAGCATAGAGAATAATGAATTGAAATATTCAGATTCACTTGAAGATATTCATATGCACATTGAAACCGCCCTTGGTAAAGAGGCAGGGGAGACAGCTAAAAAGCTGCATACAGGAAGAAGCCGCAATGATCAGATTGCACTTGATGTAAGGATGTATCTCAAGGCTGAGACAGAAAAAATCATGGATCTGCTTCTCTTGTTTAAAAAAATTCTTGTAAAAACTGCAAAAAACAATATTGACGTTGTAATGCCTGGATACACACATCTCCAGAGAGCCCAGCCTGTTCTTTTTTCCCATCATCTCATGGCATATTATGAGATGTTTAAAAGGGATTATGAAAGATTTGAGGATTCAATGAAGCGTACTGATGTGATGCCTTTGGGAAGTGCTGCCCTGGCCGGCACAACATTCCCTTTGAACCGGGAGCTTACAAAAGATCTCCTGGGCTTTGCAAAAGTT
>JAYEHB010000236.1:0-2047 GCA_034659375.1 Thermodesulfobacteriota bacterium | reverse complement strand
AAAGGTTTTCCAGCCAATTTTCATGATATCTGGATTTGTTGAGCCACTCAGCCGGACACCTCAATCCATCATGCTTTTTCACCGTGACCGGATTGCAAGGAGCAAAATTTTGAATCAAGGCCCATCCTCTGATACTCAATTCTGCAGTCTGTAGACCGCCATGAAAATAAAACGTCGAAAACAACATACTCTTCAAAATGATGTGTCAATCTTTTTTAATGACTAAAGTATGGCAACAAATTAGATTTCTTTTGACACTATGCGGTTTTTACCCGACTGTTTTGCTCTGTACAGGAAATTATCAGCATCAATAACAATACTCTCTTTTGAAGATATTTCAGGATAAGATACAATACCACCACTAATGGTCTGGCATATCTTATGTTCTGAAATATATTCGACAGAACATAAATACCTTATCTGTTCTCCTGTTTCAATTGCATCTTTTAAATCAAGTTCAGGAAAAATAATACAAAACTCCTCTCCGCCATAACGGCATGCGATGCCTTTATCTTCTGCACAGTTTTTCAAAATTGCTGCAATCTCTCTTAAAACAGTATCACCAATATCATGTCCAAATTTGTCATTGACCTGTTTAAAATTATCAAGATCTATCATCATAAAAGATAGAGGCACACCATTATCTTCACATCTTGACAACTCTGTTTTCAGTGTTTCATCAAAAAAACGCCTGTTCATAAGTCCGGTAAGTTTATCTCTGTACGCCAGTGATTCCAGAATCCTGTTTTTTTGAATAAGCTCATGCTGTAATTTTTTTATTTTAATATGATTTTTAATTCTTTCTTTTAATTCATCCCGGCCAAAGGGTTTTGTGATAAATTCATCAGCACCGTATTTAAAACATTGAACCATGATACTTCTATCTTTTTCATCTGCCACAGTAATAAGGGAGTTACAAGAATATAAATTACCCGTATGCAGGTTCGATATTCAGTAATTTTCCGCACTTTTAACGATAAACGGGTATTATTATTGTTTGTAACTCCCTTATAGCATTTGACATCTTGATTGAGAGTCTGGTATAGTCTGCGTCAAGAAAAGCAAGTTCCTATATGTTATATGTTTGTCGTTGGCCTTTTGATTAAATTATTCCTCAAATAAACACCACAGGAGAGACCCCAAACCGTTCCCCTAGGGCCTTCACCTGCCGGGTGTTCAGTCTGCGCTTTCCGTTTAAGATTTCAGAGACAACCCCTTGGCTGCCGATCTCCGGAAGATCGCCCTGTCTGACACCGTGCTCCTGCATCAGATAGGCCAGGACGTCAACAGACGTCCCACCCATTTCGGGTAAGTGTTTAGCTTCGTAGGCTTCTATCAAATTGCCGATTGTGTCCATAAGAGACGCTAACGGATGTTCCTCATTTTCTCCAACCTCATCAATAAGGCTGTCGAGAAAAGAGACCAGTCGGTTATAGTCATCATCAGACTGGGGTACGGAAAAAATATTTTTAATTTCCGGCCATATTTGGATCACATTTTCCATTACCGGTTCCATCATAACTCCTTCCATTTATTTTTATCGTATTCTTTGTGCGTTAAAACTTCCCTTATAAACAATTTTTGTCGGTTATAATGGATAGCTGCAATCAATCTTACTTTATTTCCGCCAATGTTGAAGACTGTAAGCCCACCAACTTGGTCCGCACTTGGAAAAACGTTTCTCAATTCTGCAAAACTTCTGAACTCTGCACTTTTTACTGTGCGGTACCAACCATCAAGGGCGGATGAACATTCAGAATATTTTTGAGCAAAGTCTAATATTTTTTTCCGTGTTATGATATGCATACGTCTTTAATATCTCAATTTGAGATACATGTCAAGCGTTTTAAAATTTACTGCTCTTAAAAAATGATTGACATTTAAAAAATTCTAGTTCTAACGGATTTGGGGGCGGATACCTAAAACCACCCATCGAAGCTGAAACCAAAAGGTTTTCCAGCCAATTTTCATGATATCTGGATTTGTTGAGCCACTCAGCCGGACACCTCAATCCATCATGCTTTTTCACCGTGACCGGATTGCAAGG
>JAYEHB010000235.1:0-9145 GCA_034659375.1 Thermodesulfobacteriota bacterium | reverse complement strand
TCTAAAAAAACCATTTTACCTGCATTTTTTTCAGTAGGAGGGTTTACCGAAGAAGCCATGGAGTTTTGTAAAATTAATGGTACAGGAACTGCAAAAAGAATTGAATATTTTTTTAATTGCTGATTTCGGCATCCTTCATTTGCATCTTACACTTTTTATTTTTTTTAACCACGAGACACACGAAAGGCACGGGTCGAAGACGCGGAGCCAAAATATAAAAAATAAAACACAAAAAGTGTAAACTACTTTTAAAGCATTATGAAGGATGCCCTGATTTCTTAATATTTATGTTCATCACCGACAGCGTTACGTTAACAAAAGCAGCCCACGACTCTTAGGGAAACCCGTGCGGTAGTGCTGCAAAATAAGGTTTGCGGGGAGAAGCTTCCTAGAACATTGCAGAAAATACAGGTACTTGCCCAGGGGAAAAATATCATAAAAACACCATTTCACCTGGTCTGTCCTGCATGGCAACATCAAGGGTAATTTGTGAAGTGTTAAGAAAGCGGCCCACTGTTTGACGAGCTTTTTCAGGAGTATTGTTTTCAAAACTGAGATGGGAGAGAATAACATGCTTTAAATTCTCTCCCATTATTTCTGATAATAATGCTCCGGTATCCTCATTGGAAAGATGCCCTTTTCTTCCTTTAACCCTCTGTTTAAGAAACCAGGGATACGACCCGTTAATCAGCATTTCAGGATCATGGTTTGCTTCAATATACAGAAGCTCACAACCCTTGAGATGCTCTTTTACAAGGTTTGTTGCTATACCAATATCAGTGGCAAGACCTATTTTTAAATTCTTATGTTGAAATGTAAAAGCTGCAGGATCTGCTGCGTCATGGGATATTGAAAATGGATTTAATTTAAGATCACCTATTTCAAAAGAGGTTCCACATTCAAAATATTCAACAGCCTCAAGTCTGCCAAGCTTTTTTTCTGCAGTCTGCCAGGTTTTTTTATTGATGTAAACAGGAACATTAAAGCGCCTGCTCAATATTCCTGCACCCTTTACATGGTCAGTATGTTCATGGGTTACAACTATTGCTGAAAGGGAATCGGGCGAAAGTCCCTTTGCTGACATTCTTCTCTCGATTTCAATTCCCGAGAGACCTGCATCAATCAGAATGGAACTTTTTTCGCCTGACACAAATACTGAATTGCCCTGGCTTCCACTTGCAAGAGGGCAGATTGAAAGTCCGCAGTTTTTTTTCATTATATGTAACCGTTCACAGGATGTCTTGATATCAAAAATCTGTAACTCGTCAAATGGTAAGCATTTCGTTTACAACGTGCTGCAGATGCAAGGCGGCGGGCACGCAGTTGTACTCATGTACTTCAAGTGCCCGCCAACGCAGCAGGTGCAGTGCCCTGTGAACGCTTACCATTATTCTTTAGCAGCCTTGAGACTTAATCTGATTTTCCCGTCTCGAGTAATCTCAAGAACTTTTACCTTGATAACTTCACCCTCTTTGACCACGTCTGTAACCTTTTTCACACGATGATCAGCAAGCTCGGAGATATGCACAAGACCGTCAGTACCGGTTTTAATCCTTACAAAGGCTCCAAAATCAGTAATTTTTACAACTTCTCCCTCATAAATACTTCCAATTTCAGGATCAAGTCCAATATCTGCAACTATCTTTGCTGCTGCTTCGCCATTTTCCTGATTTTCTGCTGAAATCTTTATAAAACCGGAATCATCAACCTCAATGGTGGTGTTGGTATCTGACTGTATGGATCTTATCATCTTTCCGCCAGGGCCGATGATATCCCTTATTTTATCGGGATTAATCTTAAGGGTTATGATCTTTGGTGCATGGGGAGAGATCTCTGCACGAGGAGTATCAAGTGTTTCAAGCATTTCATTCAGGATATGAAGTCGTCCCTGTTTTGCCTGGTTAAGAGCTTTTACCATGACATCCTTGGTAAGCTCCTTGATCTTAATATCCATCTGAAGAGCAGTAATGCCCTCACTGGTTCCGGCAACCTTGAAATCCATATCCCCGAAATGATCCTCATCTCCCAGAATATCAGTTAGAATCACAGTATTTTCTTCATCCTGAACAAGGCCCATGGCAATACCTGAAACAGGAGCTTTAATGGGCACTCCGCCATCCATCAGAGCTAAAGAACCAGAACATACAGTACCCATGGAGGAACTTCCATTGGACTCCATCACTTCTCCAACAAGGCGGATGGTATATTCAAAATCTTCAGGATCAGGCAGCACCCTTTCAAGGGCTCTTGTGGCAAGGGCACCATGGCCTACATCTCTACGGCTTGGCCCTCCGGGACGTCTGCATTCACCAACAGAAAAAGGAGGGAAATTATAGTGAAGCATGAATTTTCGCTCCTCATCTCCGTTTAATGTCTCGATTCTCTGCTGATCCCGGCCTGATCCCAGGGTAAGTACGCCAAGCACCTGGGTTTCACCCCTGGTAAAAAGAGCACTTCCATGGGGCATGGGCAGAGTGCCTGTTTCACATGCAATATCCCTCACCTCATCAAAGGCTCTTCCATCAATTCTTTTGTTCTCTTTAAGAACAATACTGCGGGATATCTTTTTTACAAGAGAACCAAACAGAGATTTAACCTCTTTTCTCTTTTCCGCAAACTCATCCCCAAGAGAGTCAATAAGTTCATCTCTGACAATGGACAAAACAGTGTTACGCTCCATCTTCCCTTGTGTCTGAACAGCAGCATGAATCTTATCTTTTGCAAGATCTTTAATTTTAGTGAAAAGGTCTTCATCAATTGTGGGAGGAGCAATAACCCTTTTCTCTTTTCCAAGGGCTTTTTTCAACTTTTTTTGAATTTCTATAATGGGCTGCATGGCTTTGTGTCCAAAAAAGATTGCATCAAGCATATCCTGTTCAGATACAATATCGGCACCACCCTCAACCATGATAACACCGGTTTCTGAACCAGCAACAACCAGGTCAATATTACTCTTTTTAACCTGCTCAATTGTTGGGTTGGCAACAAACTCACCATCTATTCGTCCAACTCTAATGCCTGCAATGGGCCCGGCAAAGGGGATATCTGATAATTCAAGGGCTGCCGAGGCTCCAACAAGAGCAAGGGTGTCAGGTTCATTCTCTTTATCCATGGAGAGCACAGTTGCAATCACCTGGGTTTCATGGGCATACCCTTTGTCAAACAAAGGTCTGATGGGTCTGTCAATGAGACGACATGTCAAGGTCTCTTTTTCACTGGGTCGTCCGATTTCACGCCGGAAATAATTGCCCGGGATTCTCCCTGCAGAATAAATTTTCTCCTGATACTCAACAGTAAGGGGTAAAAAATCGATATTGTCCTTGGGTTCTTTTGAAGAGACTGCAGTAACAAGAAGCATTGTCTCTCCGTGCTGTACAATAACAGAACCTGAAGCCTGCTTTGCCACTTTACCGGATCTGAGACTAAACTCTTTTCCGTTAATCTCTGTTTTAAATATTTGTTCCATAATTAACTCCTGTAAAAAAGGCGGCTCAAAAGCATCTTTTATATGAAACTCCGCATAACTATTTAAACTCATGGAGTTTCATTCTTTGTTGTGGCCGAAGAGAATAACCATGCTCCGGCCATGCCGGTTATATGAAAGTCCGTCTAACGTACTGCAATCGCATGACTTTCATATTTTGTTATGGCCGATGAGAATGACCATGCTCCGGCCATGCCGGTTATACAGAATAAACCCGCACCTCCAGCATCAATTTTTCTTTTGATGCTGCATATGCGACCTTATTCAAGTATCTGCCAAAGAATTACCGCCTGTTAATATTGTTAAGCTTTGAGTGAAAGACGCAAAGCCAATTTCAATAAATAGATTACTACTTTAAATTTTCAAAAATCAGGGGTCAGGCCTTTGCAAACCTGACCCCACAAAACTTGCAAGACTTAAAACTCATATAAAATTGAACCCTGAATAAAATAAAGGGTTCAGGCTATCTCTTTAATCCAAGCTTTTCTATCAAAGAACGATATCTGGCAATATCTTTTTTCTTAAGATAATCAAGAAGGCTGCGCCTTCTTCCAACAAGAATAAGAAGACCTCTTCTTGAATGATGGTCTTTTTTATGTTCTTTAACATGTTCTGTAAGATAACTGATACGGTGGGTTAAAAGTGCAACCTGTACTTCTGGTGAGCCGGTATCTGACTCGTGAAGTTTGAACTGCTCGATCATATCTTCTTTTTTCTCAACTTGTAAAACCACGCCTCATACTCCTTTTTGGAATAGATAAATTTCAAGGTACTATTAAGATTTTACTGAAAACTTTATTTTGGGGAGGGAAAAGACGCAGTGCCGGTTTGAGGTCAAAAAAAAAGCCGAGCCAAAACAGTGCCGATGTTTCCAACTTCCAATTTCCATTGCTGGTTATCCAATATTCCATTCAGGTAATCAGCATAAGAGTAAAATCAATACCCACATAACAAAAAAATCTGCTGCAAGACCAATAGCTGCAAAAATGATCCAACAACAAATCATCAAAATTTATGAGCCTGCTGCCCACAAAGGACATAAGATCAAAGAGGCAGATCCAAATTAAAAAACCTGGAGGTACACATCTCTAACATAAATTTTTAAGTGCAAATTTAACAGCTAATTGGCAAAAACACAACAGTATTTAAATTTTTCACTGGATTTATCAAATTCAACAATTGCAGCAAGATCTTTGTTTTCATCAATAATTTTAAAATAAAAATTATCCAGGGTCTTTTCCTGCAGGGTCATTGGAAAATCAGCTCTTATCTCCCGGCCAAATCTGATTTTTTCCATAAGCACTTTATCAGCAGAAATAATTGGCATACTGGGAAGGGCATCTGCCATGGGCATGACACATTTTTCAGCTGTTTCCTGATCCATATTCTCAAGATCAAAAAGAGACACTGCCTTTTTTATGGAAAACCCGCAGGATTCAGTCCTGCAAAGAGCAGAAAGATGACCTCCGCAGCCAAGCTCATTCCCAATATCACGGGCAAGACTTCGTATATATGTTCCAGAAGAACAATGGACATCCAGGGTGATAAACGAAAGCTCTTTTTTCAAAAATGTGATGCCAAAAATTTCAATATCCCTGGGAGGCTTTATAACCGGCGTACCTGCCCTTGCAAGGCGGTAAAGAGGCTGACCATTATGTTTTAAGGCAGAATAGGCGGGAGGTACCTGGCTCTGGGGGCCGGTGAATTTAGCAAGAGCCTTAAAAATTTTATCTTCTGTAACCTCTGCAACAATGGAAGCAGGATATTCTTTCTCCACCGTACCGGTGGAATCCAGGGTATCGGTGTCAACTCCAAGATGTATGACAGCCCTGTATTTTTTCACACCCGTTAGAAAAAATCTGGATATTTTTGTGCCTTTATTTATCCCACACAAAAGCAAGCCTGTGGCAAAAGGATCAAGAGTGCCTGTATGCCCTGCTTTTTTAACGTTTAAACTCTTTTTTATACGGGCAACAGCCCTTGCAGATGATATCCCTTCTGGTTTATCAACTGCAATAATTCCATGTATCATCTTTTTGTCACTGTTCACAGTCAACTCGCCGGATGGTAAGCGTTTACTCCGATGCTGCAGATGCAAGGCCCAGATACGCAGACGTACCCATGTACTTCAAGTGCCCGGTGCAGCAAATGCCGTCTTTTATAAACGCTTACCATCTTTTTTAATTATTACCCTTTAAGACAGACTTAAGAAGAGCATCTATCTTTGACCCATGGTCAAAAGAGGTATCATGAAC
This sequence comes from Thermodesulfobacteriota bacterium, assembly GCA_034659375.1. GTDB lineage: Bacteria > Desulfobacterota > Desulfobacteria > Desulfobacterales > Desulfobacteraceae > DATFJZ01. Next base: position 3,406 of record JAYEHB010000235.1, on the reverse strand, counting down.
AAATTTCACTTCAGGCATAAATTTGAGTCCAAGCTGGGGAGCAATCTTTTTTTTAATAAACCCGTGGGAACTTCTAAATCCGGCAATAACATCCTCAATCCTTGCGTCACTGTCAAACACAGAAAAATAGACATAGGCAGTCCTTAAATCCGAAGTTACTTTAACACTGCTTATGGTTGCCATCTCAAGTCTTGGATCCTGGATCTTTTTAGTTAACAGCTCTGAAAGGGCAGTCTGAATTTTCACACCGATTCTAGCTGATCTGGGATATGGCTTCATGACTTAATCTGCTCCAGCTCAGGTCTTTTCTCTTCAATTTCATAACACTCAATAATATCATTAACCTTGATATCATTATACTTTCCAATCCCCAGGCCGCATTCATATCCCTGGAGTACCTCTTTAGCATCATCTTTAAATCGTTTTAAAGAGACAATAACGGAATCACATTTCACAACCCCGTCCCTGAGCAGACGAATTTTTCCGCCCCTGATAATCTTGCCGTCAAGCACAAAGGAACCTGCAATTGTTCCTTTGCCTGGAATAACAAATGTCTCACGCACCTCGGCCCGGCCTATAATATTTTCATGGAAAGTTGATGGCATAAGTCCTGTAATGGCTGCCTTAATATCATTTATCACGTTATAAATGATATCATAGAAACGAATATCCACATTCTCTTCTTTTGCCAGATTACGGACATTTGGAGTGGGACGTACATTAAACCCGACAATTATTGCATCTGACACTGCAGCAAGGGAGACATCAGATTCATTAATGGCACCTGTGCCTGAATGAACAATTTTGATATCAACCTCATCCTGGACAAGTTTCAGCAATGATTCGCTAAGGGCTTCAATGGAACCATGGACATCAGCCTTAACAATGAGCTTCAACTCCTTGATATCATCAGCACCCATATTGGCAAAAAGTTTTTCAAGATTTGCACGGCTCTTCTTGGCAAGCTCCTTTGCCCTCTCTTTCTGCATTCTGTGTTCACTTATCTGTTTTGCATCCTTTTCAGAATCAAGTATCACAAATTCATCCCCGGCATCGGGGACTCCGCTTAACCCCACTATCTCCACAGGTGTACTTGGGCCTGCACTTTCAACATCATTTCCAGCGTCACCGATCATCACACGAATTTTTCCTGAATGAAGTCCGCACACAACAGGCTGCCCCTGCTTAAGGGTCCCCTGCTCAACAATAATAGTTGCAATGGGTCCCCGGCCTGCATCAAGACGAGCTTCTACAACGTGACCTGAAGCATATTTATCTGGATTGGCACTGAGCTCCAGAACATCTGCCTGGAGCAGAATCATTTCAAGAAGCTCGTCCAGGCCGGTTTCAGCCTTGGCAGAAACCTTGGCAAAGATAATATCTCCTCCCCACTCTTCTGCAACAAGACCATGTTCTGAAAGTTGACGCATAACCTTATCAGGTTCAGCACCGGGCTTGTCCATTTTATTCACAGCCACAACAACCGGAACATTGGCAGCTTTGGAATGATTTATCGCCTCAATGGTCTGGGGCATAACACCGTCATCAGCCGCCACGACCAGAACAACAATATCCGTTACCTGGGCACCCCTGGCTCTCATGGAGGTAAATGCAGCATGGCCTGGTGTATCAAGAAAAGTAATCACACCACTGGCGGTTTTAACACTATAGGCACCTATATGCTGGGTTATCCCTCCTGCTTCACCAGTGACTACCTTTGACTTTCTGATAACATCAAGCAGAGAGGTCTTGCCATGATCAACATGACCCATTATTGTGACAACAGGAGGTCTTGGCTTATTGTTTTCAGAATCATCATTTTGAGCAGTTACGAAGAGATCATCTTCAAAAGAAGCCTTTTCAATCTCATATTCAAATTCTGCAGCCACAAGGGAGGCAGTATCAAAATCAATGGTCTGGTTCACTGTTACCATGACCCCCATACCCATGAGTTTTTGGATCATCTCATTGGCTTTGATCCCCATTCTCTTGGCAAGTTCTGCAAGTTCAATGGTCTCGTCAACCTTAACACGTCTCTTTATAGCCTTGGGCGTGGTGATCTGGGTCTTTTGGGTACTACTCTTTTTCTTTGATCTAAAATCTTTTCTACGTCCTTTTTTACCGGCATGACTTTTTTTCTCATACAGGTCTTTCCCCTCAACAACCGACTTTCTCTTTCTTGATCCACTTTTTTTAGCAGCCAGATCAGATTGATTATCTGTTTTTCCCTGTTTTTTCTTCCAATCCTTTTTTTTATTTTTACCGGTATTCTTAAGCTGCCCGGCATCATCCATGGCAATTTCTGCCGGAGTTATTGCAGGTGCCGTTTTTTGCAAAGGCTTAGAGGCAGAATGTTTAGAGGCAGAATGTTTAGAGGCAGGATGTTTAGAGGCAGGATGTTTAGAGGCAGAAGTACTTTTTTTATTTTTGGAGAAGTCCTTCTTTTTTTCAGACTGTACCTTTTTCTTTGGCGGGGTCAGAACAGGGGGAACTGCCATTTTAATTATTTTAGCAGGCTCTGAAACTTTTTTGTTCTTCTTTCTCTTCTTTTTTTTCTCTTTTTTATCAGAAGATTCTTTTGGTTTAACAGAAGCCTCAGTGGCAGAGATCTTTTTTGTATCAGCGGCCGAGCTTTTTGTACTCTTTTTCTCTTGTTTGTTTTCCAGCTCAGCCTTCTCTTTTTCCAATTTTTCTTCCCCAGGCTTTACAGCTTTATCAGAAGATACCATGCTTTTAGGTTTATCGATTTTTTTATCCTTAACCACATCTGTACTGCCATTAGTCTTTGTGTCTGCAAATGCTTTCTCTTTTGGCTCATCTGCCATAGAGCTGTCGGGCTTAGAAGCATCTGATTTAGAAGAATCTGATCTGGATACCATCTCTTTTTCAGGAGCAATCCCAGAAGAATCAGATTTCTTTTGGGGTGCATCTTTTTTATCCATGGTATGGGGATCATCTATTTTATCTTCAGAACTATCTTGAATCTGAACAGCATCTTTTCCTGATTTTTTATTATCAGATCCCTCTTCAATTTTACTGGAAGCTTTACCAGAATCCTGGTCTTCTGATACCGGCTCAGCAGTTTTTTCTTTATCTTCCTGCTTACGCCTGCGTATGACAGATGGCTGTACCTGGGTATCAGCCCCTTTATCCTTATCCGTGCATAGATTCACTTTAACCTCGTGAACAGTATCCTTTTCAAGAGAGCTCATATGGCTTTTAACATCTATGTTCATAGCCTTAAGCTTTGTAAGCAGTGCTTTATTCGTCATATTCAGCTTTTTGGCCAGCTCATATACTCTGATTTTTGCCATATGTTCCCCCAAATCTTCTTTACGTTTAATTAAGTTATATCTGTTTTTCCATTATCAACCAGGTTTTTATATAAAACTCCGTCCAACTATTT
>JAYEHB010000234.1:0-9159 GCA_034659375.1 Thermodesulfobacteriota bacterium | reverse complement strand
AACATATTATCTGACCTTGGTTATCGGCTACAGTAATATTTCTAAGCTACTTAATAATATAGCTTAAGGTTTTACACACTCAGCTTTTAGAGTGTAACCCCCCAATACCTTTTCAAAGAACTATAAAAAATATAGTTTATATTAGGCTTGTTGTCAAGTTAAAATGACAGAAATATTTAATTTATAAAATAGGTAGTTTTAATTAAGATTTGTTAGTTATACATGTACTATGCGTTAGCCTTCAATAAAAAAGGCAAGAATTATCTTTGCTGGTTTAAAAAGAGAAACAGATATACTTGCAAAAATACATAACGATCTTGAAACAAATCTTGAACAGGCAGGCTTTAAAAAAGAGAACAGGAGGTTTTCCCCACATATTACACTGGCACGCATTAAAGGAAAAGCCGACAGTCCAAAACTTGTGCAGTTAATAAAAAATTTTCAAAATTATCAATCAAAAGATTTCATATGCAGCTCAAGTTATCTTTTTAAAAGTGAGCTTAAAGCCTCAGGTGCCATTCATACAGAGCTGTTCAGTACAAAGATGAAGGGGTAAAACATCGGGGACCAACGGGGTTTTGACACTTTGACCGATAAAATTAAGGTCAGAAAGTTGAGTTAAAAAAAATGGCAGAAAAAGGAGATGTAAAAATGAAAGAACAGGAGAAATTTCACACCACCATTCAAAAGGGTCTATTTTTAGTTGACTTTAGTGCTCCATGGTGTGCACCATGCAGAGCATTGGAACCGGTGATAGAAAAAATCACAGAAAAATACATGGGCAGGGCATCTGTTCTTGAAATAAATATTGATGAACAACGAGAACTTGCATCCAGCTTCAACGTGCAGAGCATACCAACCCTTATGATATTCAAAAACGGAGAGGAGATAGAAAGGTTTATTGGACTTCAGTCTGAAAAACTCCTCTGCTCACACCTTGATAAAGCACTGGAATAAAATCCATGGATATTTCTCTTCACCATACTAATGATAGTTTCCGACCTTCAGGTTATGAGAGCAGGCCAAAATGAACGAATCTGGGGTGCCTGCCGAATATTTACCGAGAGAATAGTTGTAAATGCATGAACCATGGTTATTATCTATGCTAAGGAAAATCTTGAATGTAGAGAGCCTGATGTCTGCTATCAAAACAGAGTAGCATGCTCCATCTACTTTCTTTCAAAAAAAGGAGAATAAAAATGCCGATCTATGAATACAAATGCAATAAATGTAATAATTCTTTTGAAAAACTTATTTTTGCAGGGGAAGAAGAAAATCTAAAATGCCCTGAATGTGGCAATAAAGATATCACAAAAAAAATGAGTGCCACAAGCTTCATGGGCTCAAGTATTGGTACTTGTGCTGCAAATTCCCCTAAAGGATTTTCCTGAGCTGGATAAAAAAACAGCAGCAGTCTGCTGCTGATAATGAGTACCGCTGACAACTGATTTTCAATTGATTTTCAGTGATAGAAACTGTAATATTAATTTTAATTTTACTTAAACTTAATTACTTGGAGTTACAATAATTGTTCACTGAAACCGTATCATACCAGGCAGCCCTGATTGCAGGACTGCTTTCTTTTTTTTCACCTTGTATTCTGCCGCTGATTCCGGCATATTTTACATTTATAACAGGCCTTTCCCTGGACGAACTTACAGAAAATGTAAAAGAGACCAGGCAAAAAGTTATTATCTCAACCCTTGCCTATGTATGTGGCTTTTCCTTTGTCTTTATCCTGCTTGGAGCGTCTGCTTCTTTCATGGGAGGGTTGGTTGCAAAATATACCTGGATCATCAGATATGCAGGAGGAGGAGTGATTTTAATTTTCGGACTCCACCTTCTTGGCATCATCAACATAAAAAAACTTAATTTTGAAAAACGCATTCATATGAGTGAAAAGCCTCTGCATATCATGGGAACCTTTGTCATAGGCATGGCATTTGGTGCCGGCTGGAGTCCATGTATTGGTCCCATGCTTGGCTCCATACTCATAATGGCAGGAAGTCAGGAGACTGTCTGGCAGGGAGTTGTGCTTTTGGGTATATACTCTGCCGGTCTTGCCCTTCCCTTTATTCTCATATCTCTCTTTATCACAAGAATAGTTGAAATAATGAAACGTGCCACAAAAGTTCTTATGTATGTCAACAAAATCTCAGGAATTCTCCTTGTACTTCTGGGAATACTTTTAATCACCGACAAATTCAGACTATTAACAGGTATTTAAAATTAGGACAATTACCATGAAAACAAGAAAGACACTGCTTTTGACAATAACTCTGCTTACCATGATTCTGACAGTTCCGGCTGCAAGCTATTCAGAAGGTATCAACTGGCAGCCCTATGAAAAAGGAATAGCCATGGCCGAGGCACAGGGAAAAAAAATTCTTCTCTATTTCCATGCTGACTGGTGTACCTATTGCCACAAGATGAAAGAATCAACCTTTAAAGATACTTCAGTGATAAAATATCTCACTGACAACTTTATATCCATTTCTGTGGATTCTGACAAAGAAAAAAAAATTGCATCATCCTATGGTGTCAGGGGACTTCCCACACTTTGGCTGCTCAAGCAGAACAGTACAAAATTAAGCAGTCTGCCTGGCTATGTTGATGCAAAACGACTGATAAATATCCTGAAATATATCAGAACAGAGAGTTATGCAAAGATGAGCTTTGGTGATTTTATGAATACCATGTAAATATTGGATAGGTCAACAACCCCTGAGCTAAAGACTCAAGGATTTTCTTGCCGGTTTTTTAGACCAAAGGGGGACCAACGGGGTCAGGCCTGCACACCAGTAGATAAAACATGCCGTAAAAAACGTCAATTAGACTTTATTGTTTTTTTTACAGCCATGGCATATTTATTGATACTGTTTTTTTCAAGGGTACAGGAATATAATTTTTATAAATTATATTGCTCAACTTTCGGACTTGATTTGTCGTAAGCGTTCACAGAACACTGCACCTGCTGCGTTGCCTGGCACTTGAAGTACAGGAGAACGTCTGCGTGCCAGCAGCCTTGCATCTGCAGCACCCTGTAAACGTAAATACGTAAATATTCGGCGTATATTACAGGGGGTTGTTATCAAGACGTCCTGTAAACGATTACAATTTGTCAATGACAAGACTCATTAATATTTAAGGAGATTTAAATGTATAAACCAATTGAAATTGCAGATAAAGTGTTTTCTGTGGGCTGCCGTGACTGGGATATAAGAGATTTTCATGGATATTCAACATATGAGGGCACATCGTACAATGCCTTTCTGATTTTAGATGAAAAAAACGTTCTCATTGATACTGTTAAAAAAGAGTTTAAGGATGAACTCCTGGACAATATCAGCAGTATAATTGATCCTTCAGAAATTGATATTGTAATAAGCAACCACACAGAGATGGACCATACAGGAGCCTTACCCGGTGTAATGGACAGAATAGGAAAAGAAAAACCTGTTTACTGCTCGAAAATGGGGCTGAAAAATATAAAAAGTCATTTTCCCCAAAATTTTAATTTACATGGCGTGGAAAACGGGGAAGAGCTTAATATAGGGGAAAAAACCCTATCATTCATGGAAACAAAGATGCTCCACTGGCCAGACAGCATGTTCACATATCTTAAGGAAGAGAAGATCCTCTTTTCCAGTGATGCCTTTGGTCAACACTATGCAGGAAGCTCTGTTTTTGATGATAAAAATGGTGAGGATATCATGGGCCATGCTGCAAAATACTATGCCAACATTCTCCTCCACCTCTCTTCCAAAATCCAGCAGCTTTTAAAAAGTGTACAGGAGTCAGGCCTTGAAATTAAGATGATCTGCCCTGACCATGGTGTACTGTGGAAGGATGACATCGGTACTATACTTGAGGCCTACGACAGATGGAGCCTGCAGAAACCCGAAAAAAAAGCAGTGATCCTTTATGATACCATGTGGAAAAGCACTGCAAAAATGGCAAAGGAGATTGCCAAGGGTGTGGAATCATGTGGAGTCAGTGTAAAGCTTATGAATACCAGGCAATGCCACAGAAGCGATATTATCACTGAACTGCTGGATGCAGGTGCAGTTGCCGTGGGCTCCCCCACTCTGAACAACGGTATCTTCCCTGTTATAGCCGATATTATCACCTACATTAAGGGACTAAGCCCGAAAAACAAGGTAGCAGCAGCATTTGGTTCCTATGGATGGAGCGGCGAGGCTGTAAAAATCATCAACAAAGAATTTGAAGCAATGAAGTTTGATATAATTGATGATGGTCTCAGGGTCAAGTATGTTCCTGAAAAAGAAGATCTTGAAAAGTGCTTTGAACTTGGGAAAAAACTTGGGCTGAAGGTATTAGAAGAAACCAAAAAATCAAAATCAAATATTGAACTTTTTTAGGAGCATTCACAATGCTTCTTAGCCTGGAGTATATGGTTATCCGTATACCCCAGGCCTGCCATAATTATCAGCAGAACATCAATCAAAAGCCAGTTCTGTTTTCCATTCTTCCCATACTTTACCCACCAGAGTCTCGCCTGGCTTAAGTGTGGGTTTGCCGGGTTTCCATCCTGAAGGAGTGGCCTCTGTTCCCTTGGATTTGCGGACAAGCTGAAAAGCCTGGATCTGCCGGAAGGTTTCACCTACGTCTCTCCCCACAGGAGGGGTAAGAACCTCGTATCCCTGGATCACTCCATCTGGATCGATGAGAAACCTTCCCCTTGTTTCCACACCTGCATCTTCATCATAGATCCCGTAAATTTTACCAACTCTTCCGCCTGCATCTGACAGCATGGGAAAGGGAACGCCGCCCTTGACCATTTTTGACAATTCCATGTCATTCCACATTTTATGAACAAACATACTGTCGACGCTCATTGAAAGGACATCAACACCAAGATCCTGGAACTTAGAGTATTTTTCAGCAACTGCTGAAATCTCAGTAGCTCATACAAAGGTAAAGTCCCCTGGATAAAAACACAAGACAACCCATTTCCCCAGATACTCAGAGAGTTTTACATTAATAAATTTACCGTTCTGATATCCCGGAGCTGTAAAGTCCGGAGCTTTTTTCCCAACCTGTATCATTATTTTTTTCTCCTTTTTCATCTCATTTTTTTCACTGTCATCTGTTGCCGGAGCATTCTCTCCCACTGGACCTCCAGTGGGTCGTGCACAGCCAACACCACGTTCTTCTGGCATGGGAACACCTCCTCGTGTATAACTTTTTTATAACTTTTTTGAACTTAACACCCTTTGGGCGGACTTTTGTAACATATTAACTCAACTTTCTGGATTGTGTATGTCAAGGCCTGGACGCTGCGTGGGGTCAGGGTTTTGAGATTTTAACCGGTAAAATTAAAGTCAGAAAGTTGAGATATTAATTTAATAACCAATCAAATGAAAATTCGGCATCCTTCATATCACCTCAAAAGTACTTTATACTCTTTTGGGGAAACCCCTATAAATAGGAAGTGACTCCAGAAAGTGTAAAGTACTTATGAAGGATGCCGAAAATTCCTATACTATTAAATTATGATTTCCAAAATCCATGGAGATTACAATATGCCCTGGCAGTTACGCTGGCAGCATCAATGAGAAATTTAGCTTCAGGATCATCGCCTGGTTTTAAAAATTTCCTGTATTCCACACCTTCTGCATTGATCTCTATCCATTCAATAAAATGTTTATCCTCCATGGGATGTGCAACGCTTCCCAATTTAACCAGATATCCGCCCTCAATCTTCTCAATAACAGGCACATGCTTCTCCTTTGCCGCATCCACACTGTTTTCCTTTAAAAGAATCATGGACTGGTCGCAGCACTGCAGGGGTGGTTTCTCACCGTGGAGTACTTCTGCAATGTTGCCGCATTTGTCACATTTGTAGATACCAAGTTTTTCAGCCATTATTGATCTCCTTAAATTTTAATAAATATTTTTCCCTAACCTGGACAAGCCAGAACCGGACCTGAAGGTCACACGCAAACAAATATATTAATTCTTTTATAAAAACAACAGTAAAGATAAGAATTAAGAACCTAAAAGCTCAACATGAACAACTTCTAAAAATCAGTAACAGCAATTTATGTGCCATCAGCTTTTACTGAAAATTCAAGGTTCTTTAAATGAGGATGATCTTGAAAAATGTCTCAAGAGACAATTTTGTATCATGGTACATGTTTGGATTAGAGCTGATTTTAAAAAAATAAATATTGAAGTCAGTGGTAACCTGGAATTCCAGTAAGTATCCATGTTACCCTCCTTGATTTGTTAATCTATATCAATGATATATATACCATATTGCTTTCTTGTCAAGAATTAAATGGATTCTGTTTGCAACCGCTGAGACACTGTCGCTTCGATGAAGCGGTTGAGGCGTTTTTCCCAATCTTGCATCGTCATCGGGATCTGTCGCAGTGCCATATCTTCCGCAACGTCAAGGTAGGCAGAGACTAATCGCTGCAATTGTACCATTTCATTTCCGGATGGTGAATTCCTGAATAATCGTTGTCGCCCATTTTCGGAATTGTACGGTGCGTTCTGAGTTGACCTTATAGCCTACGGCGATGATAGCCGAAAGATTGTAATGTTTGGTATTATAATTTTTACCATCCGCCGCAGTTATTCGAAAATTTCGAATAACTGAGTTCTCTTCTAATTCACTATCGGAAAACACCTTCTTCAGGTGATAGTTAATGGTATGTGTCTCGACATCATAGAGAACGCCCATCATTTTTTGGGTAAGCCAGATATTTTTATCCGCATAAACCGCCTCAACGCCTCCCTTACCACTTGCCGCAACAAATGTGAGGTACTCAGCAGCCGACGATCGGACAATGAATGTCTCTTTCCCTCCGGGCTTTTGTAACATTTTATCTTTATCTTTCTTCATTCTGCTCCCGAAACTCATAGGTTAAGTTGAAAAACACTCTGAGCTCCATTTTACCCCGCAGGGTGTTGGCGATATTCCAAAGCTGCTGTTCAAGTTTGAGTTGTTCTACGTTCATATTTTCCTGTAACCAATATTATGGCGTGGAATTTTCTAATTATGTCGTTCTCTAATATTTGTATTTAATTTCCTCATAAGGGTTTTTACCGCCTTTTACATTCTTTTGGAAGCATCAATTAAAAAATTGATCATCTTTGGCCAAGCTTCCTCTTTACTCCAGTGTTTATCAAAAACTTTTAACACTGAAATAACCGGTGAAATCCGGTTCATTTTTCTTGTTTAACATTTATAAAAACAGCTTAACTTCAATATCAAATTTTGGGATAGTATGGAGGCTCTAAATTTTCAATCGTAAATTGCTACCTATTATTTTGATTAATGATTGTGGGACACTATGTTCAATAGCCAGATCATTCCATTCTGAAACGTGCTCTGTGATTTCCTCAATGATATGATCAATCTTAGGTTTGGTAAATATAGGACTTATTTTTTTTAGGCTATAAAAATCTTCGCGGATAAAGTTGTCTCTCTTTCCATTGAGCTTCATCCAATGACTGCTTACCCACGGACTTCCCGGCTTGTAGCTGTAAGCTAAATCGTAGGCAGGGGTCAATTGCCACTTGTGTTGATTATCAAGCATGAATCCAAAATTTTTAGAATGATCGTCATGATTACGTGCAATAATATTAAAAACCATTCGTTTAAATATTTGCCTTGCATCATTCGGAGTGAATTTAAGTTCTCTTGCAAGTGAAAATAATTCTTCATATGAGTACGAACCGACCTTTTTGTAATCTACATGTGCAATGCCGTTTAAAGTTTGAACATGGATCTTCTGATTGCCTTTCCGATCAAACCGCTGAGTAATGAAATGACGTCTATTCCCTTCGTTCAGCAATTGGCAGGGCATCATATCTATCCCACAAGCTTTAGCCATGAGGTGATAAACATACTCCATTGTGCCATACCCCAATGGATCGCCAAATGTTTCTTTATTTTTGTGAATTTCACTGACACCATCAAACTTCATTACGAAATGAGTAAACCCTTCAGGTGCATTGGTTTGCCCTGACCTCACCCGGGTAAAATCACTATTAAATGCAAGTACTGCTTTAGGCCTGGCACCACCGGCACTCATACCAACAGATAATAATGCCATCATTGCTTCTTTATCTTCTTGACCATGTGCTCCAAGTGTTACTTGAAATTGTTCTCGTTTGTCCAAAATTTCTTGGGCGATGGAAATTAAAGACTGAATTTCAATATGTTGTGACCTGTTCAGGTTTTTCCGTTGGATTGCCGGAGAATAAGTTAATGCCCCCATACCACGCTTTCCAGTATATTGAAGACGCTGCAGTGGGGTTATGTCTGTTGCCGATCTACCCTGAATAGCTATCCAGGCATTTATAACTGCATTACCAAAATCATCAGGCAAAGAATCTGCGATCATTCCTGGTAATCCTTTGAAGGTTTCGTTATTATTTTCTGGAAATGTATAAATCTTTTTAGATAAAGGCATTTTTATAGGTGAAAGCTCAATACCAGACTTAATAAAGCGAGATTCAAATTCAAATGCACCAATACCTGTTTCAGTATTGAAACTGACGGCACCGACATCTTGCTCATTATATTTTACTTTAACGACTTCGATTACCATAAAGATTCATCTTCTCTTGTTTGGAGTTTTCTCTTTTGAGATCTTGAAGCTCTTTGCCGTTTTTTCCCCTCTAATTTAGCCAACTGCAAAGGAGAGATTTCCTGTACAGGTAAAAAAATATTGATTTGCTCTACCATTCCCAAGCTTAGCAATATAGCGACCAGGTTTTTTAGTTGGACGTTGCCTTTCTCAGCATTAAGAATCGTCCTTCTGTTTAAACCAGTTCTTGATGCCACTTCAGCCTGGGTTAAATCCTCATTTAGTCTCGCTTGCTTTAGTCTCTCCCCTAATTGTTCAGCTATTGCGGTTGGAGACATTTTGTCAAGTACCATAACGTTACCTTTTTTGCATATTAACCATTTCACCCGATTAAAGTACCAATTGTGTAACACTATAGCTTATGTTGGTTTATAATGCAAGTTGTTTTTATAAAGTGGAAATATTGTGACATTAACTCATTTTTATTTATTAAAGAGCAATAATATACACCTTAAAAAGGTAGTCCGCTTTCATGTACTGAAATTGAGTTGAGGGATTACAGGTGTCCTATACTCAAATTCAGCTCAAATTT
>JAYEHB010000233.1:0-2062 GCA_034659375.1 Thermodesulfobacteriota bacterium | reverse complement strand
ATAATTGAAAATTGAAAATTGAAAATTGAAAATTGAAAATTCATAATTCATAATTGAAAATTGAAAATTGAAAATTGAAAATTCATAATTCATAATTCATAATTCACAATTCATCATGCCTGAATCACACCGCTGCGAACGCTTTTTAGATAATTCATACAAAAATTATCCTTTCCAAGAAGCATGTCTGCTGTTTTAATGACTGCCATGATTGCTGTATCAAGAGGGTCAATTATGGCAGAATCCATGCCGGCATCCATCATAAGAGCTACAAAGGTTCTGTTTATAATTTTTCTTTGGGGAAGTCCATAGGAAATATTTGAAAGCCCTCCTGTGATATGTACTTCAGGGAATCTCTTTTTTATATCTCTTACAGCATCTAAAACCATTGTTCCTTTTGTTATATCGGTACTGATGGGCTGGACAAGGGGATCTATATATATGGAACCCTCTTTTATTCCAATTTTTTCAAGTTCCTGGACAAGTTTTGCCGCCCTGCCTGATATCTCTTCAAAAGAAGACGGCATACCTGCATCATCCATGCAAAGGGCAATAATTTTGCACTCCTTACCCTTTAAAAATGGAATCATTGCCTCAAACCTCTCCTTTTCCAGGCTGATGGAATTAACCATGGGAGTTTTTTCCACCATTTTAAAAGCCATTTCAAGAACAGCCGGGTCTGGACTGTCAAGACAGAGGGGAACTGTGGCAATGGGCTGGACTGTATCAAGAAGCCATTTCATATCTTCTGTTTCATGACCAATCCTGGCACCTGCATTGACATCAATATAATCTGCTCCTGCTAAAAGCTGCTTTTTTACATCATCCTGAATATAGTCAGCATCTCTTTTTGCAACGGCATCCTGTACCTTTTTCCTTGAAGTATTTATTCTCTCACCTATAACTTCAAACATATTTGAGCCCCCTACTTACTTAATAAAAGTTTTAGCAGCCTTTGCAGCAGATCCGGCATCTGCAGCAAAGCCGTCAGCTCCTATCTCATCTGCAAATGCTTTGGTAACAGGAGCACCACCCACCAGTATTTTAACCTGATCCCTTAAACCGCTTTCAGTAACAGCATCAATGGTCTTCTTCATCATGGGCATTGTAGTTGTAAGAAGCGCAGAAAGACACAGGATAGTTGCATTTTTTTTCTTGATCTCTTCAACAAATTGTTCAGGCGAAATATCAACCCCGAGATTATGAATATCCATTCCACCGCTCTCAATCATCATGGCAACAAGATTTTTCCCGATATCATGGAGATCTCCTTTAACAGTGCCGATTACAACGCTTCCTTTAGCGGTACTCCCATCATCTTTAAGAAGGGGTTTTAAAATTTCAACGCAGCTGCTCATGGCCTGGGCTGCCATGAGAACCTCGGGAATGAACATATCTTCATTTTCCATTTTTTCACCAACAATGTCCATGCCGGCAATAAGCCCGTTATTCAAAATTTCCTCGGCAGGAACCTTTTGCTCCAAAGCGTCATTAACCAGTTGAGTAAGTTTTTCTGCATCACAATTTACCAGGGTTTCTTTAATCTCATTAAAATCTGTCATTATTTTTCTGGTTTACAAAACTCACTGAACAACAGCAAGCTTTGAAGGATGCCTTTCTTCATCCTGTTAAAATTACCAATTAACGTAAGAGTTCACAGGGTATGCACCTTGCGTAGTCTTTGCACTTGAAGTACATGAGTACTCTAACGTGCCGGGGCCTTGCATCTGCAGCACCGAAATAAACGCTTACAATTCGACAAATTGATTGTTAATTGTTTTTAAGTAATATCTCAAATTTTTCACGTATAGCCCTGTCAATTTCATCAGGGATATATGAAGTCTCACTCTTTTCAAGAAGTTTTTCTGCAATTTTTTTAGCCCTTGTTCTTGTATCAAGAGAACCTTCTTTTTCCCATTTGTCACGACTTTTTCTGTCTGTTACTCCATTTCCTGCAAAGTATTCTGTTCTCATATGGGTCATTGTGTGTGGTGATACCATGAAATTACCGCCAGGGCCAACAGAATTAATAACTTCCAAGGCAAGATGCTCAGCATCCACA
>JAYEHB010000232.1:0-9214 GCA_034659375.1 Thermodesulfobacteriota bacterium | reverse complement strand
GCTGTCTAATCAACCACAAACTCTATGCAAGCAGTTCGCAACCCTGTCAGGCAGGGGCTTTTTCAAGCCCCTATCCTTTAGGGTAGGGGTTGTTGACTATTTATCTGTTGTCGAAAATTTCTTATCAGGTTCAATGAAAATCTGATAATTTACAAAATATATATCAGCCAGTGTTAAAAAAAATGTTGCAATCAAAGGTCCGTAAATAATCCCCAGTATACCGTATAACTTAAGACCCCCAAGTATGGCAAAAAAAACAACAAGGGGATGCAGTTTAGCTCTATCCCCTACGATCTTTGGCTTGATGACATATTCAACACTCCAGGAGAGTACAGCATAAAACAGAACAACAAAAATACCCGCTGCCATGCTCTGCTTGAGCATCAAAAAGAGACCTGTCGGAATCAAAACAGCTCCAACACCCACAATGGGCAAAAAAGCCAGGAACCCCATGATAACACCCCATAAAAAAGGAGCATCCAGGCCAAACAGGAAAAAAATCATACCCCCTGAAACACCCTGTATTAAACCCCCAAGGCCGTTGCCCACAAGTACGGCTCCTGCTATCTCCTTAAATTTTTCAAATAATTTTTTATTATACTCTTCAGGCAAAGGAGAAAGATCATAGATATAATAAACAAATCTTTTCCCATCAATCAGCATGTAAAAAACAACTATGAGCATAAGGCAGAAATAGAAAAAAACCTTAAAAACATTTGAAGCAATAAAACTTGCCTGCTGAAACAGGGAAAGCCCGACCACCTTGCCAATCTCGGCAACCGGTTTTATAAGTTCATCCCATGACAGAACGATATTGAAACCCATGGTGGCAAGCATTGAATTCAGCCTGTCCAGTGCCTGGGTATTTTCAAGCAGCTGTTTAAGCTGATTGCTTAAAACAGCATTTTTCCCCATGAGATAGAGGTCATAGGCCTCTTTGGAAAGTATTCCCACAAAAAAGAGTACAGGAATAAAAACAACAACAAAAATAATTCCACAGGTTATTCCCGAGGCAATTGAAGGCTTAAATCTTTTTAAAAGAATTCTGTAAAAAAAAGCAGAAATTCCTGTACAGAGAAAACCCAGAACAATTGTGGCAAAGAAAGGAGTAATAAGCCTTACTGCAAACAAAAGAGATACAAAAAAAAGAAATAGAAAAAAAAAGAATACAGCTCTTTCAGAAGAATTTTGCCCCAAACCAGCACCACCATATTATAATATAGGCTTTAGCCCGTAAAACCCAAGCCTTCAGGCCTGGGTTAGAAGATTTGCTTTAACAAATTAAAATCACCTTTTCAAACAGATTTGGTAACAATGCACTTACCGCTCGCCCAAAAAATAATTTGTCATACTTAACTGCTTGTACATCCAATAGCTGCAATATAAAGAAGAATTTCAAAAATCACAACCTGAACAAAACTGCCAAAAAAATGATACACAATTCCGCCCCCAATGATTGCAGGCACTGCAGTAAAAACCATAATTCCAAGCTTTCTGGAGATATCCATTATAAATCACCTCGTATATATAATTTATTACAAATACAATATTCAATTTCCCTTAATAATTTTTTTCTACTTTTATCACTTGACTCCATGTAAGTAAAGGGAAAAACTATCTTTCGATTATCATTGCCATGCCCATTCCACCACCAATGCACATGGAAATAAGACCTGTTGAATAACCCTTTCTCTTCATCTGGTTAATGGCTGTAACCATCTGTCTTGCACCTGTACATCCAATGGGATGGCCAAGGGAAACTCCGCTGCCAAGTTCATTGGCTTTTTCAACATCAATGTTAAGCTCTCTCATGCATCCGATTGCCTGGGCGGCAAATGCCTCATTAAGCTCTATCATATCAATGTCATTAATTGACATGCCTGTTTTTTTCAATAATTTTCTAACAGCAGGAACAGGCCCAAGCCCCATATAGGCAGGATCAATACCGCCCGAGGTAAAACCTTTAATAGTTGCAAATTTTTCAAGACCCATCTCATCAGCTTTTTCCCGGCTCATGAGAAGGACTGCTGCTGCTGCATCATTTATTCCCGATGCATTTCCAGCAGTTACACTGCCGTCCTTTTTAAATGCAGGCCGTAAGTTACCAAGTTTTTCCATACTTGTTTCCATGGGACGTTCATCTTTATCAACAAGAATTTCTTTTCTGCGGGATTTTACTGTAACCGGTACTATCTCCTCTGCAAAAGTCCCGTCATTCACTGCCCCCAAAGCCCTTGTATGGCTCAAAAGTGCAAGTTCATCCTGCTCCTGCCTTGTAATACCATATTTATCAACAATATTTTCCGCCGTCAAACCCATGTGATAGCCATAAAATATCTCATACAGCCCATCATATACCATGAGATCATAGATATCACCGGTTCCGGTCAGCTCCATCCTGTGTCCCCACCTTGCCTTGGGCAGAGCCATGGGAGCATTACTCATACTCTCCTGACCTCCGGCCAGTATCACATCAGACTCCCCTGTCATGATTGCCTGGGCACCAAGAGCAATTGCCTTAAGACCTGAACCGCAGATTTTATTAACTGTAAATGCAGTGGTCTGCCGTGGAATACCAGTTGCAATCATTGCCTGTCTTGCAGTGTTCTGACCCTGGCCTGCCTGGAGAACATTGCCCATTATAACCTCATCAATACTCACAGGAGTCAGAGTATCATCATAATCAAATCCTTTTTTCTCAAGGTCGATCTGACCTTGATCTTTAAGGGAATCGGGTCCAAAACCTTTTATTGATTCATCAGCCACAGGTCTTAACCCAGCTCTTTTTAACAGATCTTTCATAACAATGGAGCCAAGCTCAACAACAGATACACTTTTTAAAGAACCGCCAAAAGATCCAACAGGTGTCCTGACACCACTTACGATCACAACCTCTTTCATGCAAATGCCTCCTGGTTATATATTTTTTTTTAAAACAAACTGTCAGAAATTCATGATTTCCATAAAATTCCATAACAAAACCAGAGACAAAACACAAGCTATTTTATAATCCCCCTGATATCCTTTACACTTGAAAGAACTGCAGAAATCTGAACAAAACAGGATTTTGTCTCCTTTGCAATAATCCCTGCCAAGGTGGTTTTGCCGCAACCAGGAGGTCCCCAGAGAATTATTGAAAAAACACGATCATTTTTAATTGATCTGTAAAGGATGCCGCCTTTACCTGCCACATGATCCTGCCCCACAAGCTCTTCAAGACAATCAGGCCTCATTCTTTCAGCAAGGGGTCTAAACAAAGAATTATTTTCATCTGCCTGTGATTCAAAAAGATCCATTTTTATGAACTTTTGGCATCCCTGCCTCTTTTGCGCATACTCTGCTCTTGACGCTCTTTTTTCCTTTTTAAACTCTTTCTCTCTGTTTTTTTAGCATACCTTGAATCTGTTTCAACACGTTTTGAAAAATCAATTTTTCCGGTACGTGCCCTGAAATAGAGACGAATAGGGGTTTTTTCAAGTTCAGCCATCTCCCTTATCTGATTTATAAGATACCTGTGATAGGAAAAATGTACAGCCTCGGGATAATTCACAAAACATACAATGGTGGGGGGCTTTACAGCAACCTGGGTGGCATAGTAAAATTTCAAACGCTTACCCTTGTGCAGAGACGGCTCGGATCGAAATATGGCATCTTCAATAATTCTGTTTAACATACCGGTATTTATTCTATAGGAATAATCATCATATACAGACTGAACCATATTAAAAATTTTATGGGTTCTCTGACCTGTCAAGGCAGAAATGGTCATGGCCGGGGCAAAGGATAAAAACTTTGACTTCATCCTGAGTCTTTCCATGAACTCTTTCTGATCTTTCCTCTCCTCATCCAGCAGATCCCATTTATTCAGCAGAAAAAGAGCCCCGCAGCCCCTGTCCTGGGCATATCCTGCAATGGTGATATCCTGATCAGTTATCCCTTCATCGGCATCAATGAGAATCAGAGCCACATCACACCTGTCAAGACTTTTTAATGCTTTTAAAATGGAATACTTTTCAATTTTCTGATTTACCTTTCCCTTGCGCCGTATTCCTGCAGTATCAATAAGTCGGAAACGCTTTCCATTATGGTCAATGCAGAGATCAACAGCATCCCTGGTTGTTCCTGCTTTTTCATTTACAACAACACGTTTTTCACCAAAAAGCCTGTTAACCAGGGAAGACTTTCCCACATTGGGTCGTCCGGCCACAGCCAGGCAGATTTCATCGGTCTCATCCTCTTCTTTTTCATAATCAGGCAAATTTTCAACCATCACATCCAGAAAACTCTGCACACCAATGCCATGCTCTGCAGACATGGAGTAGAACTTATCAATACCAAGAGAATAAAACTCATAAAGATCATCCTCCTGTTTATGACTCTCAATCTTGTTTACCAAATAGAATACAGGCTTTGAGGTTCTACGCAAAAGATCTGCAAGATCTAAGTCAAAAGGGGACACGCCTGCTTTTCCATCCAGAACAAATAAGATAACATCGGCCTCATTAACAGCCATTTCCATATGCTCTCGTATCTCATTTGCAAAGGAGTCATCATCTGCAAGAAGGAACCCCCCTGTATCCACAATTGTAAAATCAACATCATTCCAGGTTGCATCAGCATAGTGCCTGTCCCTGGTAACCCCTGGGAAATCATCAACCAGAGCAGTTCTTGAACGTACAATCCTGTTAAAAAGGGTAGATTTACCCACATTGGGACGGCCCACAAGGGCAACAATCGGTTTCATTATTTTTAAACCTCCATGAGCCTGATGCTCACAACAAACATAAAAACTGTTGTCTCCCTTGCAATGCAATCTTACAGTGAATAAAACAGTGAATAAAAATTATTTAAGAAATATAGATATTAACTAATTTTGGGGTAATGGGCAATAAAAAAATATTAAAGGATTCGGCATCCTTCATAAGTAATTTACACTTTTTGAGGGTATTCCCTGTTTAAAGGTATTTTCTCAAAAAAAACTGTAAAGTACTTTGGGGGTCATATGAAGGATGCCAAGGATTCAATCTATTATGATAAATTTTAATTGTGAACTTAATATAAACCAAGGAAGATAAATCAAGGAAGCAAAAGTTAAAATCCTGAAGGGGGGGGGGATGAGAAGAGAAAAGAATGGCGTCCCCAAGGGGATTCGAACCCCTGTCGCCGCCGTGAAAGGGCGGTGTCCTGGACCGGGCTAGACGATGGGGACGCAATTCATTTTTGTGGTGGGCCGTGTTGGGCTCGAACCAACGACTCTCTCCTTAAAAGGGAGATACTCTGCCAACTGAGTTAACGGCCCCTCAAAAACAAAGCATATTTATACTTTTCTAATCTTTTTGTCAACTCTTTTTTTTATTATTTTAAAAAAAAACTATTTTTTCCAGAATTCAGGCACAAGCAGGATAATCACAGTATAGACCTCAAGCCTTCCAAGGAGCATGCACCAGGCGAGAAGCCATTTTCCAGCACAGGGAAGACAGGCAAAGTTTTCCGCTGGCCCGACAGCACCAAAGCCTGGACCTATATTGCCAATGCATGATGCAACCGCTGAAAAGGAGGTAACCATATCAACACCCATTGCTGAAACAAGGAGACTGCAAAAAACAAATAACCCAATATAGATTGCAAGAAACCCCATTATACTCTTTAAAACAGAATCAGGAACAACAGCGGCATTGATCTTAACCTCTGCCACGCTCCGTGGATGCACAAGGGTAAAAAGCTCTCTGTAGCAATATTTAAAACAGACCATAATACGGAAGCATTTCATTCCACCGCCTGTGGAACCTGCTGAAGCACCGATGAACATGCAGATAAAAATAATCACCTGGCTCAGCCCCGGCCAATTTTCATAATCTGCAGTGGCGTATCCAGTGGTTGTAACAATGGATACAATCTGGAATGACGCATACCTGAAAGCATCACCTAAGGTTTCATACACTGACCCATAAATATTAAAGGTTACAATTAAAACCATAGCAAAGGTGAAAAACAGAAAAAACCTGCACTCAGAATCTTTCCAGAAGATAAGGGTTTTACCCCGGAGAAGCTGATAATGGAGGGAAAAATTGATGCCGGCCAAAAGCATAAAAAAGAGCACTGTATAATCAAGATATGCACTGTTAAAATGAGCCATGGAGGTATTCTTTGTTGAAAATCCCCCGGTTGGCATGGTGGTGAATGTATGGCACAGGGCATCATAAAAACCTATACCGCCTGCAAGAAGAGCTATAACCTCAATCAGAGATATCATGGCATAAACATACCATAAAATCTTTGCAGACTCACTGAGCCTGGGTGCGAGTTTATCCGGCACAGGACTTGGCACTTCTGCCTTAAACAGCTGCATGCCGCCCACACCAAGATAAGGAAGGATGGCAAGGGAGAGAACAATAATTCCCATGCCTCCAAGCCACTGGATAAAACTGCGCCAGAACAGCAGACTTTTGGAAACGCCCTCAATATCAGTTAAAACCGATGAGCCGGTTGTTGTGAAGCCTGAGACAGACTCAAAAAACGCATCTGTAAACAGAGGAAAAACATCTCCTATAAAAAATGGAAGAGCTCCGAAAAATCCTATGGCAGTCCAGCCAATGGCCACAATGGCCATGCCTTCTCTCTGGGAGATATAGTCAATTGTGGACTTTTTTGAACCAAAAAAAAGAATCAGACCTGAAACAATGGTAATCCCCATGGACTGCAAAAGAGCCACAAGACTCTGATCTTTAAAGCAGAGGCTGCAGATCACAGGAAAAATCATGGAAAGACCAAGAAAGAGAAGAAGAACACCGATAATATTTAAAATAGACTGCCAGCGCATCTAAAAAAACTCCAGTTTGACTGTAAGAAGCTTCTCAATTTTTTTCACAGCATCTCTTCTGGCAAACAGTATCACCCTGTCACCTGGTGCAACAACACTTTCTCCTGTTGGAATTATTATCTCATCATCTCTTATGATGCAGACAAGGATGGCTCCTTTGGGAAATGAAATCTTCTTCAAGGGCCTGCCTGTAATGGTAGAGGTCTCAAGGGCAACAGCTTCAATCACCTCGGCCGTCTCGCCAAGAATAGAAATTGCTGACAATATCTTTCCCTTTCTCACCTCCTGAAGAATGGAGCTTATGGCGGACAATCTGGGGCTTACAACCCGTTTAAGCCCGATTGCAGCCATGAGAGGAAAATAACTAAACTTACTCACCTTTGTTATTGTACTGCCAACGCCCAGATTTTTTGCAAGCAGGGAGACAAGTATATTGGTCTCTTCATCATTGGTCAGAGCAACCATCAAATCAGTATCAGCTATATTCTCTTCAACAAGCAGCTTCTGATCAGAACCATCCCCGTGGAGTATGATGGTCTTATTCATCTGTTCTGCCAGGACCCTGCATCGCTCATGGTTCAGCTCAATTATTTTGGTCTGGATGGAATCCTCTTCAAGGAGGGATGCAAGCCTCTGACCTATGCGGCCGCCCCCGGCAATCACAACTCTTCGAACAGGACGTATCTCTTTCTCAAACAGCTTAACTGTTTCAGCCAGCTTTTCTTTCTTACTGATACAGTATACAAGGTCTCCTGTCTTTAACCTGCAGTTGCCCCGTGGAACAATAAGATCACCATTCCTCACAATGGCTGCAATAAGTGGTCTTGACCTGCCAAACATGGAATCAAAATCTGAAAGAAGCACACCTGCCATGGAAGAGTCTTCACCAATACGCAACCCGACAAAATTCACCCTGCCTTCAGCAAACGCCCCTATATCCACAGCACCCGGCACCTTCATAAGCCTGTAGATAGTCTTTACAACCTCAATTTCAGGATTGATCACAGCATCAATATAAGGAGCTTCCTTTTGGAAAATCCCATGATAATTATCAAAATCACCATCTCTTATTCGTGCAAGTTTTTTAGTTGCTGGCGAGAGTATATTGGCAGCCAGACATGCCACAAGATTTGCCTCATCACTGTCTGTTACAGCCAGAAGAATTTCTGCATCCCTGATGCCGGCATTTTCAAGCACAACAGGGGAACTGCCCGATGCCACAATAACCTGAACATCCAGATCATCCAACAGACGTTTGACAGCATCAGGATTCTTGTCAATGACAACAACATCATTATTTTCCAAAGCAAGACGACTTGCTATGTGGTACCCAACTTCTCCAGCCCCTACAATAATAATTTTCAAACTATAACTCCTATCCAAAATTAACTTACCCTGGCAGAGGATTGTTTTTATCTCTCCCAGGGATGAATCGGGCAAGGGTTTACTATATGATCTTAATGAAGTCAATCATTACCAGAAATAAAAGTCAAACAAAATGGTTTAATAAGGGATCTGGAAGAAAATAATATACGTATATTGCACAGGCCAATTTGTATGATCGGGCTGTTCTTCTTCAAGGTGCGGTAATGTTAAAATAAATGGCACGACAATTGCAATATAGTGCTTTATGAGTCTTTTTAGAAATTTATATGGTATTTTTTTCCGGTTGGATACAAACGTGATCAAAATGTTATAGGAGATACTAACTTTGCAAAACAGAATAAAAACAAATCCAGCGATATGCAGTCAATGCGATGCAATATATAAATCATGCTGCAGACTAAAATCAGATAAGACAGATGATATGCCCACACCAGTGTCAGAGCCGGAGATCGTTAGAATCATGACGGCCCTGAAGATCAATGACCGGAATGATATCTTAGAGGAGAAAAAAAACTCTACTCTTTTTATCAGCCAACTCACCTCTCTTTTTCCTGACAGAGTTGATTCAATTTTAAAAGTGTTCCCGGAAAAAGGAAGGCACTTTGAGCTTAAAACTGTAAACAATTCCTGTATTTTTCTCTCTGTCAACGGATGTACTTTAGCGGATCATGACCGTCCACTTTTCTGTAGAATTTATCCTTTCTGGTTTTTTGATGACCAACCTCAAATTTTTCAAGATCCCGCCTGCCTTGCTCTTCAGAAATGCAAAACAGTTCCTGAGCTTTTTCTTGCCCTTGGCACAAATCCTGAAAAGTTGAAACAGATCCACTCCTGGATTTGCAGAGACTGGGAACTTTGCACTTCCATGTCACAGATAAAAATGAAGGTTTCGATGTAATATACATTTTGCAGATAATATCCTTATTAGTTTTATATGAAAGTCCTTATAACTATTTAAAATAATTGACTTTCATTTTTTGTTGTGGCCGATGAGAATGACCATGCTCC
>JAYEHB010000231.1:0-9229 GCA_034659375.1 Thermodesulfobacteriota bacterium | reverse complement strand
TTTAGAAATCAAATAGTTAAAGTGATCTCAGTATTGTGTATTTTTAACAAAGGTTTTCTGCTATGCCCTAACCAGATAAAAATTTCAACATAAATTGCCCAAGACCCTTGATTTTCCTTGGTTCTGCACACCGGGAAAATGGGATTGGATGGTTTTTGTGTCATATAACTCATTGTTTTTATATGCTTTATTAAGCAATTATCATATTTCCACCCCTACGGATAATATGCCTACGCTAACCGGGAAAATGGGAATGTGCCCGCCTGACCCCTCGGTTGTTCCTGCAATCAGGATATATGGCCGACGTTAGAACCAAACCCCATTGATCAAAGACCTGACCTGGATTTAAATTTCACTTGAAAAAATTTTATCCATAATTTACCAAAATCAGAATTACTGACAAATTCTATTGACATCATAATCTATAACCCTTATGTATCATAATTATTAAAAAACTGTTAAAATATAACCGGCACGGCCGGAACGTGGTTACCGCATCGGCCACAACAAAATAATATACGTATATTGCACAGGCCAATTTGTATGATCGGGTTGTTCGTCTTCAAGGTGCAGTAATGGGGGCATATTGAAATATGTCCCATTGGTGCAACGCAGGAGACGGGCAAAAAGACAAGCAAGATGCGTGGATTATTTTTTGGAAGATCCCTTACATTAAATTCAAAGATAAAAAGAGCTTTTTTTATCATAATATATTTAGGAGATGAAAATATGACTGAAAAAATAACAGGTTCGGCAACAATAATCGGAGGAGGCATCTCTGGCATGCTCTCAGCTCTCGATCTTGCCAATTCCGGCTATTATGTTCATCTGGTGGAAAAAGGGCCCTCCATAGGGGGTGTCATGGCTCAGCTTGACAAAACCTTTCCCACCAATGACTGTGCCATGTGAATTATTTCACCAACACTGGTCGAGGTCGGCCGGCACTTAAACATTGATTTACTGACATTATCTGAAGTAGAAGAGATATCCGGCACAGCAGGGAATTTTGAAATAACCCTGAACAAAACGCCAAGATATATTGATACCAACAAATGTACAGGGTGTGGTGAATGCGCAGAAGCGTGCCCTGTTACTCTGCCAAGCCTTTTTGAGGAACAGCTGGCAAACAGACAAGCCACCTACAGACCATACGCCCAGGCAGTGCCCGGGGCATTTTCAATCACAAAAAAAGATAAATCCCCCTGCACCAATGCCTGCCCCAACAATGTTAACGCCCATGCATATGTTGCCCTTACAGGCAAGAAAAAATACAAAGAGGCTCTTGAGGTTATATTAAGAAACCTTCCTCTGCCCGGGGTAATAGGAAGGATCTGCCCCCATCCATGTGAAGAAGCCTGTAGAAGGCAGATGGTTGAAGAGCCGATTTCCATATGTAAATTAAAAAGATTTATAGCTGACAAGGTCAATGTACATGACCTCGAAATTCCTGAAATTGAACAAAGGGATGAAAAAGTTGCCGTTATCGGAGCAGGCCCGTCGGGCCTTACTGCTGCAGCTTATCTTGCAAAAAATGGTGTTCAGGTTACAATCTTTGAAGCTCTTCCTGCAGCAGGCGGTATGCTTAAGGTGGGAATTCCTGATTACAGACTTCCACCGAAAATTCTTGAAGATGAGATCTCATATATTACTAACAAGCTTGGTGTTGAGATAAAATACAACACAAGGCTTGGAAAAGATATGACACTGGACTCTCTTTCAGATGATGGGTACAGATCTGTATATATTGCAGTGGGATGCCACAAAGGCATGGAACTTGGCATCAAAGGAGAAAATATAGAGGGAGTTATTCCAGGTGTAAAGCTTTTAAAAGAAGTTGCCCTGGGAGAATTTAAAACTCTCCACGGTAAAGTTGCAATAATCGGCGGTGGTGATGTTGCCATTGATGCAGCAAGAACTGCTCTTCGTGTTGGTGCAGACAAGGTAACAATTCTTTACAGACGTACAGAAACTGAAATGCCTGCCAGCGATGAAGAGATAGAAGATGCCAGGGAAGAAGGTGTAGAGATTGACTTTCTTGTTGCACCAAAAGAGGTTGTTGAAAAAAACGGCAGAGTATCCGGCATAGAATGTATTAAAATGGAGCTTGGTGAGCCCGATGACAGCGGCAGACGCAGACCTGTTCCCATTAAAGGAAGTGATTATATAATTGATGTAGATTTTATCATACCTGCCATTGGTCAGCGAACAGATACATCCTTTACTGATGATGCAACCGGAATCGTCATAAACAGATGGGATAATATTGAAGTTGACCCCATTACCTTTGAAACTGACAGAAAAGGTGTTTTTGCAGGCGGTGATGCCCAGACAGGAGCCTCCATTGCCATAAATGCTGTTGCTGCAGGAAATGAAGCTGGTATATCCATGTTAAGATACCTGAATGGTGAAGATCTGAAACAGGGTCGTGAACCCATTGAGTTTGCTCAAAAAGATTTTAACAAAATCCCTGAAAAGATCAAAACCATTCCAAGGGAGACAATGGGCAAAATCTCCATGGATAAAAGGCTGAGCAGTTTTGACGAGGTTGAAATTGGATTTTCTGAAGATCAGGCTCTTACTGAAGCCAATAGATGTCTTAACTGCATGGTCTGCTGTGAATGTTATGAATGTGTCAATGCCTGCGGAGCCGGGGCACTTACCCTGGAATCCCATCTGCAGCTGCCTGAAACAACAAAATTTACCACAGGTTCTGTTATACTCTCCCCGGGTTTTACACCATATAATCCAGGAAAGCTTGATTTTTACGGGTATAACAAATTTGACAATGTTGTCACATCCATGGAGTTTGAGCGGATTCTTTCAGCATCAGGACCTACAGAAGGGCATCTGGTAAAACTCTCTGATCACAAAGAGCCTAAAAAAATTGCATGGTTTCAGTGCGTAGGCTCAAGGGATATGAACAGATGCAACAATAAATACTGCTCTTCTGTCTGCTGCATGTATGCACTAAAAGAAGCTGTGATTGCCAAGGAGCACTCAGGAGACGATCTTGACTGTGCAATCTTTTACATGGATATGAGAACCCATGGCAAAGATTTTGAGCGTTACTACAACAAAGCAAAGGATCAGGGAATACGCTTTGTCAGAAGCCGTGTTCATACCATTGATGCTGTTCCAGGTTCAGATGAATTAATCGTCAGTTACATTACTGAAAAGGGTGATATCACAAAAGAAAACTTTGATATGATAGTTCTCTCCATTGGTCTTGAAACATCACCTGAAATCATTGAAATGGCTCAAAGACTTGATATTGAACTTACCCCTGGCAATTTTGCCATGACAAAGAGTTTCTCACCAGTTGAAACAAACAGAAAAGGAATCTTTGTTTCAGGTGCGTTCCAGGGTCCCAAGGATATTCCCCAGTCTGTTGTGGATTCAAGTGCTGCTGCTGCCGAAGCAGGAGCATTGCTTGCAAGTGCAAGGGATACAGAGACAAAAGAGAAAGAGATTATCCCTGAAACAAACATTGTTGGAGAGAGACCAAAAATCGGTGTTTTTGTCTGCCACTGCGGTTCCAATAT
This sequence comes from Thermodesulfobacteriota bacterium, assembly GCA_034659375.1. Lineage (GTDB taxonomy): Bacteria > Desulfobacterota > Desulfobacteria > Desulfobacterales > Desulfobacteraceae > DATFJZ01. The sequence goes on along the minus strand of JAYEHB010000231.1, from coordinate 5,687 downwards.
CGGCGGTGTTGTTGATGTTCCTGCTGTAAGGGATTATGCGGCAACTCTCCCCTATGTGGAGTATTCTACTGATAATCTATATACATGCTCCCAGGATACCCAGGAAACAATGACCCAGATCATTAAGGAGAAAAACCTTAACAGGGTTGTGGTTGCAGCATGTACACCAAAAACCCATGAACCGCTTTTCCAGGAGACCCTGATAAATGCAGGTCTTAACAAATACCTCTTTGAGATGACCAACATCAGGAATCACGGCTCCTGGGTTCATAAGAGCGACCCTGATCTTGCCACCCAAAAGGCAAAGGATCTGCTTCGCATGGCTGTGGCCAAGGTGGGGCTCATGGAACCTTTGGAAGAGGCAGAGCTTTTAGTTAATCCTGTAGCAATGGTTGTTGGCGGAGGAATATCAGGTATAACAGCTGCAAAGAATCTTGCAGAACAGGGTTATAAGGTTCATCTTATAGAGAGAAACGACAAGCTTGGAGGTCAGGCCAATAACATTTATCAGACCTTTCAGGAAGAAGATGTTCAGGCAGAGCTTGCATCCCTGATAAAAACTGTTGAAAACAGTGAAAATATCCAGGTTCATATCAATACAACCATTGAGGATGTTGAAGGTTTTGTGGGCAGTTTTACCTCAACCCTGTCATGCAATGGAAAACAAGAAGATATTGAGCATGGCGTGGCTGTTGTTGCAACCGGTGCATCTGCTTACAAACCCGATGAATATCTCTTTGGCAAGGACGAGAGAATTATCACAAGTCTTGATCTTGACAGGAAATTCATTAATAAGGATGCTTCTTTAAAAGAGCTTAATTCAGCAGTTTTTATCCAGTGCGTTGGTTCAAGGGAACCGGAACGTCCCTACTGCTCAAGGGTATGCTGCACCCACTCCATTGACAGTGCCCTGGAATTAAAAAAGATCAATCCTGAAATGGATGTTTTTATTCTCTACAGGGATATCAGAACCTATGGAGAGAGGGAGTACAAGTATCAGCAGGCACGGGAGGCTGGAGTGATATTTATCCGTTATTCCCTTGATAACAAACCTGAAGTTGAAGTAAAAAATGGAAAAATCGCCATTACCATAACCGACCATGTACTGGATCAGCCCCTTGAAATTGAAACTGACCTTGTAACCCTGGCAACTGCCATTGTTCCTTACAGAGATGAGAAATTTGCCAATTTCTTTAAGATCCCCATGAATGAAGATGGTTTTTTTGTGGAAAAACATGCAAAACTCGGACCCTCTGAGTTTGCCACGGACGGAGTCTTTCTGTGCGGTATGGCCCATTATCCAAAACCCATTGATGAAGCCATTGCCCATGGTCAGGCGGCTGCATCAAGGGCCACCACCCTGCTTGCAAGCGGAACTGTCCATTCAAGCGGTAATGTGGCAAAGGTTGATCCCATGACCTGCAGTTCCTGCGGTGTATGCGTATCAATCTGCCCATACTCTGCTCCATCATTTATAACTGAAGGAAGGTTTGAAGGCAAGGCAGATATCAATGCGGTTCTCTGCAAAGGATGCGGTTTATGTGTAGCATCATGCAGATCAGGAGCCCTCCACCTTAAAGGCTTTGATACAAACCAGATAATGGCACAAATTTCTGCTCTTGCTTAAAGCAGTATAAAGGAGAAACAAATAATGGCTGAAGAAAAAAGAAAAATAGTTGCTTTTCTCTGCAATTGGTGCAGCTACGGAGCGGCAGATCTTGCAGGTGTCAGCAGAATGCAGTACCCTGCTGACATCAGGGTGATCAGAATACCCTGTACAGGAAGGGTGAGTCCGAAATTTATCCTTTCCGCATTCAGGGAAGGGGCTGACGGAGTCTGGGTTTCCGGCTGACATCCTGGTGAATGCCATTACCTGGAAGGTAATTATTATGCACGCAGGAAATTTGCTTTAATGGGAAATCTTCTTGAGCACATGGGAATAGAAAAAGAGAGACTTCATTTTTCATGGGTATCTTCTGCTGAAGCAACCAAATTTGTGGAAGTTGCAAAAAAGGTAACAGCGGCTGTCAGATCCATTGAGCCCAATGATAAACTTGTAAAAAAACTTGATTAAGGGGTTTGTTTTTATGAATAAGAGAACAGAAAAAATCAGGGAACTTGCCTCAAATCTGTTAAAGGACGGTAAAGTTGACATGGTAATAGGTTTCAACCAGGGAACCACACCCATGGCAACAAATCCTGACATTGCAAGAAGCCCTGAACAGGCAGAAAAATTCATCTGGGACAATAACTGCTCAATCAATCTTGCCAATTACCTGGCAGACAGAAAAGAGAAGATTGGTATTATTGCAAAAGGATGTGATACAAGAAATATTGTCAACCACATTGTGGAAAATAAGATATCAAGGGATCAGCTTCATATAATAGGTGTTCCCTGCACAGGAATGATTGACAAAGTAAAGATAGCATCTGAGTTTGATGATGAGATCATTGAATACAATGAAGATACCGGCTCTGATTCTGACTCAGGCAATAACTTTTCAGTAAAAACAGCTTCTGAAACAAAAGAGCTGTTAAAAAAAGATTATCTCAAGGCTAACTGCTCAACATGCATGCACAGAAATCCTGTGATATATGATGAACTTGCAGCAGATCTTGTTGAAGAACCTGTAATTGAAGATCAGTTTGCAGATGTTCGTGCTATTGAAGAGATGGATTCTAAAGATAAATGGAACTATTTTGATGATCTCTTAAAGGACTGCATCAGATGTTACGCCTGTCGTAATGCCTGTCCATTGTGCTTCTGCCCCACATGTTTTGTGGATGAATCAGATCCCCAGTGGGTTGGCAAGGGACAAAATGATATAGATATCAGAACCTTTCATTTTTTAAGGGCATATCACTGTGCTGGAAGATGCACAGACTGTGGCGCATGTGTGGAAGCCTGTCCCATGGATATCAATGTAAGAGCATTTACAAGAAAACTTGTAAAAGATTCCTTTGAAATCTATGGATGGGAAGCAGGGCTTGACACGGAAAAAAGACCGCCCCTGGATACATTTAACCCCAATGACCCTGATGAATTTATCAAATAAAGGACTGTAATATGAAAGTGATAAAAATTGATAAAAAAGAGTGGGACAAAGGGATTGATAAATCACGGGAGAAATATCAGCTCTTCGGTCCTGTAAAGAGTAAAAATAATCATATATTTAAAAAGCTTGAAAACGATCAGCCCCTGGATATGGAATATAAGGATTCAGTTCTCTCTCCCAAATCAGTTCTTTTTCCCCAGACGGAAAAAATACTTGAGACAACTCTTGATGAATCTAAAGATGATCATCATATCATGAAACGTGCTGATACTGATTATTCACCAAGGGCTGTGATTGGTATAAGCCCGTGTGATGCAAAGGCAGTTCAGCTTGTAAAACTTAATTTTGATACCAAAGATTACAGAGATCCATACTGGTGTGATGCCTATGAAGCAACAACCTTTATCGGACTTGCCGTAAACAGACCCTCTATCTATGATTTTTCCCCATCAGCAGGTTCAGGTCCCTTTGCTGAAGAGGGTCTTGATGTTTTGCTTGTGGATTGCGGTAACGAGTATCTTGCAAAGGTTTTAACTGATAAGGGAGAAGCATTTCTTGGTGCAGCAGGATTTACCAGAAAAGAAGATGCAAAACATGCTGAAACAATCATCACAAAAATGAAAAAAGAGGCTGAAGATGCCATTGTTTCAACAATATCCACAGATAAACTCAAGGATAAAGAGATACTTGATCTCCATGGAGCACCATTTTGGGATGATCTGGCATTTTCCTGCATAAACTGCGGCACATGCACATATGTATGCCCCACATGCTGGTGCTTTGACATTCAGGATGAGACAAAAGGCAATATGAGCATAAGAATCCGCAACTGGGACACATGCATGTCACCGCTCTTTACCATGCATGGTTCAGGCCACAATCCCAGGGCTGAAAAGACCCAGAGGGTAAGACAGAGGTTTATGCACAAGCTGAAATATTTTGTGGATAAGTATGACCAGGGTACAATGTGTATTGGCTGCGGCAGATGTGTTAAGCACTGCCCTGTAAATATTGACATACGGGAAGTGTGCAATACAATGAACTCATATGAACCCAAAAGCGAAAACGAAATTTAAGCGAACAATGGAGGAACAAAATGGAAAATCCTTATATGCCGTATCCTGTTCGCATTGATGATATAGAAATTGCAACAGAGGACAAATCCCTTAAAACATTTAAATTTGTTTTTTTAAACAAGGAAGATGAAGAAAAATTCTCCTACCATGCTGGTCAGTTTGCAGAACTTTCCATTCCAGGCAAGGGAGAGATTCCCATTGGAATAGCATCTTCTCCTGTTGAAAAAGGATTTGTCAAATTCACAGTATTTAAAACCGGAGTTGTAACATCCTATCTTCACAACATGAAGGCAGGTGACATCATGGGCATCAGAGGTCCCTTAGGCAACTGGTATCCCTGGGACAAACTTCAAGGGAAAAATGTTATAATAATTGGCGGTGGTTTTGCCTTTACAACATTGAGATCATCAATTATATACATGCTTGATCCTGCCAACAGATCAAAATTCGGCAATATTGATGTTGTATATGGAGCAAGATCCCCTGGCATGCTTTTGTACCAGGATGAACTTTTTGAGTGGGAAGCAAGGGATGACATAAACATGCACATAACAGTTGACGGCACAGATGATCCTGACTGGAAATATAATGTCGGGTTTGTGCCGACAATAGTTGAACAAAAGGCTCCAAAAGCTGATGCTGACACATATGCCATTGTGTGCGGCCCTCCTGTTATGATCAAATTTACCCAGCCGGCCCTTGAAAAACTTGGGTACAGGGAAGATCAGATCATCATGTCTCTTGAGAACAGAATGAAATGCGGCATTGGCATGTGCGGAAGGTGCAACATTGGTAAAGAGCTTGTCTGCAAGGACGGGCCGGTATTTACCCTGGAGCAGCTTAACAAAACTCCAAAAGAATACTGATAGACTGAAAATGCTTAATTTTAATATTGACAAAAAGAGATGGCTGAGTTAATGTCATTAAGATATAAATATGAAGCTTAGACGGTAAGTCTTAACTTATAGGGAAACATAGGAAAACAATTATTTTTTACAGGAGGTAGTTTTAATGGCAACCGCAGAGATGGGTGGAGTATCATTTGAAATAGATGAAGACGGATTCCTGCTTGATTTTAAGAGTTACACTAAAGAGTGGGTTGAGTATGTAAGACAGCAGGAAGGTATTGACGAGTTAAATGATGAGCATTGGAAAGTTGTGAATATTCTTCAGGACTACTACGAAAAAAATGGGATTGCACCGATGGTACGTGTTCTTTCCAAACTTACAAAGTTCAAACTAAAACACATCTATGAGCTGTTCCCCTCAGGACCTGGTAAAGGAGCTTGCAAAATGGCAGGCCTTCCCAAACCTACAGGATGTGTATAATATCATTAACTGGAAGCTCGCTTCCGCTAAACTGATATTATCATGATCTTTAAAGGCTCTGCTTTTTTTAAAAAAGCAGAGCCTTTTTTTTTGTTTAAAATTCAGTAACCGTTCACAGTCAATATTGTGGGCTACCCACTTAAGGCGGGATATTTTCAAAGATTTTTATGTGGATAATTAGCTTTAGATCCCCTAAATCTCAGGCTGCCAAGACATTTGATTTTAA
>JAYEHB010000230.1:2163-9257 GCA_034659375.1 Thermodesulfobacteriota bacterium | reverse complement strand
GGTTTTTATGACAGGCTGCAGCAACCCAATAACAATCGGTTCCGCTTTTACTCAAGCAGGCTTTATACCTGGTTTATCAATCCCATTGTTGAAGATTTAAAGAAAAATGAAATCCAAACCCTTGTTGTTTCCCCTGATGGAATTTTGGGTTTGATCCCGTTTGGCGCTCTGTTCGACGGTAAACACTATTTGATCGAAAAGTATGCCGTAGCCGTTGTACCTGGGATTACTCTGACGTTACAGCAGCAAAAATTCAAAAAAATGAATGCCCTTGCCTGCGGTATTTCCTGTGCTTCCGGCAATTTTCCCGCTCTCCCCCATGTTTCCGAAGAGCTTCACGCTGTGAAAAGTATCATTGGAGGGACTATTTTGGAAAATGATATTTTTACAACAGACACCTTTATGGAAACGCTCTCCCAAACCCCTTTCAATATTCTCCATATCGCCACCCATGGTAATTTTGGCCCTACACCGGATCAGACCTTTTTATTGACCCACTCCGGGAAATTCACCATGGAGCAGCTCAGGCAATTGGTGTTTCATCTGAAATTCAGAAATCAGCCAGTGGAACTGATAACCTTGAGTGCATGCCAAACCGCAGCCGGAGACGAGCGCAGTGCCCTGGGACTGGGCGGAACGGCACTAAACACCGGGGTTGAAACGGCTTTGGCCACTTTGTGGACGGTTGATGATCAGACAGCTTTCATGATGGTCAAATCTTTTTATGAAACACTGCTCTCCTTCAAAACAACGGCAAAGCCGGGGCAGACAAAATCAAAGGCACTACAGACAGCCCAAGTCAGGTTAATGGGAAACCCTTCATTCAAACATCCCTTTTACTGGGCACCGTTTGTTTTGATTGGCAATTGGCTGTAGTTTTTAAGCCGTCACAGAAAAATGGATCAATAAAATACCCAAAAGCGTTTCCAGATCAAAAGTGATACTTGCCCTCCCTAAATGCGATAATATGGAATAAGGTAATACCAAAATACAAATGGCCAGAAAAAAGTACAAATATCCAGAAAGTAGAGCAGGAAACTACCAGCACACATTGACATCATAATATTTGTAAACAGTATCACAGGATAAAAGAATCATGGATTCGTTTATGGCTTGGGCAATGAGCATCCGATCAAATGGATCTTTATGATATAAAGGAAGCATACCAGCAGAAAAAGCATGATAGTCGGTTATTGGAAGTGATTCGATTTGATTTTTTTCAAGTTCTTCCATAATGAATTGTGAAGGAGAATCAGGTAATGGCAGGCGGCCAAGGGAATATTTTATTGCAACTTCCCATGAACTCGCACTACTCCAGTATAAATAGTTGCTGCTGTTTACGATTAAAGCTGACGCGTTCTTTGATAATTGAGGATCATCAGTAATCCACCACAGAAAAGCATGGGTATCCAGAAGAATTTTCATTATTCAAATGCACTCAGTAAATCATCGGGGAGCGGTTCAAAAAAATCTGAAGGAACTGTGAATTTTCCTTTGGCTGAACCTGGTTTTCTGGAAGACACCGATGATTGAAATGGTACGAGTTTTGCGACAGGTTTACCATGACGGGCAATAATGATTTTATTACCCTTTTCCACAGAAACAATCAGTTTAGAAAATTGTGTTTTTGCTTCATGAATATTTATTTGTTCCATAAAATATTTCCCCCCATAGTTTTCAATAACACTCATGCCCTGACGGGCACAACAAGTCATGAAAGTGTTATCTTAAATTTTAAAACTTTCATACAAAACAGACTAAATTAGTCTATTAAATTGAAAACACAATGTCAATGATTCAATGACATTTTCAGCAATGGTTTGGACTGTTTCTTTTGACATCAGGGTTCCCGAAAAGGTAGTGTTTAATATGTAGTGATAGACCAGGCTTGGTTTTCAGCCATAAATTCTCTGAAAGAACACGGTAAATAATATGATTCATAAAAAAACAAAGCATAAGATATGGTGGTAGATGTGAGAATTTATGATCCTTTTTTTGATCCGCCATTCAAAACCTCAAGCCATCTTTCGATATTTTCATTTTTCGGGTATTTTGCATACAGCATTTTCAGAAAGGCAACGGAATCATCCAAAAGATCATATTGCTGATACAAAACAAACTGATGAAGCATTTGTTCCACTTCACTTTCTCCACATTGCTTCATTATTTCACGTTCCTTTTCTTCCACTACCATCCGTTTATCCTGGGAAAGCAGGGAAAATATTCCATCACCCTTTGCAATGATACGGTCATTGGAAAAGGCCAGAACAGTCCACCAGTACAATTCCCCATCTGTCAAATCGTTTTTCCCATACCTCCAGGTTGTCTCCCGAGTCTCCACCTCATCATGGAGGGAATCGGAACCATCCCATAGCTGAATACGATATTTGTCCGCATCATCTACAGCTTTCCAGGAAAAGAGCGGATGTTTGTTTTTTACATTGATGTCGGATAGCGTCAAGGGGAGTATTTTTCCCATCTGATTATGCCTTTTAACCTTTGGTTTGGCACTGCGCAGTACGGTGGTTCCCATATGTTGAAGATCACGGATTTCCATCACAGCTTTGCCGGGCAATGCAAAGGCTGTTTCACTTTTCACCAGAAGAGTGGTGGCGGGGTCACTTTTTTTATTTCCGATTTCCAAAACACCACTACCCTGAATCTCCTCACGACTGCCGGATTCGAAATAGTTGAGAAGAAGTCTGGCGTTATCCTCGAGTTTCAGGCGGTCTCCGATGGAGAGAAAATCGAGAATCTGAACGGATTTTCCCTTTAGGTCGCCGGAATTATAATAGACAGATCCAGCCCCTATATCGATTACCATGGCACTGTCATCCAAAGCAAAACAAAACACAGGCAGAAGGATAAGAATCAAGATGCCGGCAACCAATTTTTTTTTAATACTTTCCATGTTTTTATCTCCTTTTACGTTGAAAGGCCTTTGAGACCGTATATTTCAACAGGTGATCGCCCTTTTATTTCCACGATCCCTCTGTTTTCAACCACGATCTTCCCGGCAAGATCCTTTTGTACGGATTCACTGATTATAATTGTTTCTCCAAGCTTCTTTGTCTGATCCTGAAGCCTGGAAGCCAGATTTACGGCATCACCAATGACCGTATATTCCATTTTTGTCCGGGAGCCGATATTTCCGATCATCACCTTTCCGGTATGAATACCGATGCCGATGCGGAAGGGTTTCTGGTGTTGTCTTTCCCATTGTTCATTGAGGCTGTCAAGAATATCCAGCATTTTAAGGGCGGCCCGGGCAGCAGCAAGGCTGGCCAGGGACGTGTCCCGGTTTTTATCAAATGCTCCGAAAAAAGCCATAATCCCGTCACCCAGGAATTTATCTACCACACCATTTTCAGAGTAGACCGCCGATGACATGGCCTCGAAGTATTCGTTTAATCGGTTCACCACTTCCGCTGGCCTCTTTCTCTCGGAAAAAGAGGTAAAACTGCGGATATCGGTAAACATGATGCAGAGGGATTTCTCCCTGCCTTCCAATAATTTTTCCTCACCCTGGGAAACGATTTTGGCAACTATCTCCCGGGGTAAAAAACATTGAAACACCGACTCTATTTTTCGTTTTTCCCAATCCACTATATAGTATCTCCATCCAAAGGAAAAAAGCTGGGAAAAGATAATAGCACCTCCGCCTGCAGCCATGGGGAAAATGTATGAATATCGAATTATGGCAACAGCAGCAAGTGCGGTATGAAGAATTGTGATTCCCACCAGATGGGCCAGAATCCACCTTCGACGAAAACCCATTGTAGCCGTTATCACCGAACCGCAGGTGAATAAATAAACGAGAAAACGCCCCAGAGGAGAAAATTCCTTAATACGCTCATTATCTATCAATGTATGGACCACATTGGCGTTGATTTCGATTCCAGGTGTTCTTTTGTTCAATGTATTTGAAACATAGTACAACGGGGTCAGGTGACGATCCTGTGACAATGAATCGGTCTGTCCGATTAACACAATTTTGTCATGGAAAGCCTGAAAGAGGTAGTCCGTATCCTGCATGACTATTTTTTTGTGGATTGCAGCAAAAGAATAACGGGGGAAAAAATCGGGAGGGTTATAGTCAATGTAAATCAATTGGGGCAAAGGAGTTTTTTCACCTTGCGCCTTAGCCTTACCCCCAGGATGGTTCGCTGCTTCTCTTTTACTGTAAAAATTAAAATTTTTATAGGCAGATGCAACAAGGAAACTGAAGCAAGGTATCATTTCATTGGAATGCTTAGAAGAAAACAGAATCTGCTGCTGCCGGATAAAATCATCCGAATCCACAGTCAGATTAAACAGGCCCACTCCCTGGTTACCGAGGAGCTGCAAATATAGGGAATGGGGAAACACCTGCCGGTGTTTTAAATCCACATACCCGGCAATCACAGGTACTTTCATTACATTGGCATATGCAAGGGCTTTTAACCATGTGCGGCTGTACCCGGGAACCAGATCGTCGAACAATGCCTGGGGCAGCAGCAGGTCAAACCCGATCACCCTGGCACCTGCATCTGCAAGGGCTCTGATTGTCTGAACATAGTAACTATGCCATAAGGTTTGAGGGATTTGGAACTCTTTTTGTGTAAGGGTATTGTCATCGATTTCAAGAATAACAATGGGCTGGGAACGAAGCGTCTTCTCATTCCCTTGTTTATGCTTCCTGGCTGTCATCCGAAGCCACAACATGGCATCATAGGCCTTTTGATGAAATGGGGTAATGAGGCCACCAATATCTAAAAACAATATGCAAAAAGCAGAAAACAGAACGAGAAAAGGGAACATTCTTTTAGATTTGAATCGGCTGTTTTTTTTACAAAAAAACATCTTTATTTTCGCCATAGTGAGGTGGGGTCAGGCCTGCGACTTTGTCGTCTTTCCAAATCCATCCACCCTCCAGCCTTTCCTTTTACCATCAGTGTGGTTAATTTCCAATTTCTTTAACATAAAAGTCTATTTGCTTTTGAACTGCAGAATGCTTTGTTAATGACCCCATCAATTGTCAATTGAATTGAGCATAAGAGTGATGGGTCTATCCTCCTCGCTTTTTCCTGTAAAACGCACAGGCCCAGGTCTTCTGTATCTGTCTTCTCCAGGCTCTGCTGCCATCCATTTTTCCCGGAAAGCTTTAACAACCCTGAATGCATTGGACTCAATATCAACTATGCTCTTTTCAATGACAAGGGCAAGCTTTCCCTTTCTCTCCTCCAAATGCATGAGCTTTGCAATGGGAATGCCCATGGGCTCCCATTTGGAAAAATCGTATTCAAGATTTTTTATCACAGCCATCTGACCTGTAACACCATTTGCAATGAGACTGAATGCAGTCCAGCCAAGATTATACGTATAATTACAGTCAAACTGTGTTGGATCATTGCCCCTGCCGTCATACCCGTAAAAATGGGCCTGGGTTTTAAACTTTGGTACTGATTTCTTAAAAATGTTCATTATTGCTTCTGGAACATCTTCTTTATCTGAAATAAGAGTGCTGTTCACAAAAATCTGTTTTAAAGTCTTTTTTGAAATTATTGATTTTTTAACAAGAAGATATGGATCTTTATAATTTTTAAACAAAACCTCTCCAAACAGATCAGGATCAAGCCCTGCCCTTTTCATGGTATTTTTATAGTAATCACGCTCTATACCAATCTTGTACTCACCTTTTTCCTTTAAGATATCAAGATACTCACTTACCATATCCAGAACTATTTTTTCTGTCTTAACAAGGGAAAACTGAAAATTTCCATGGGTATCCCTTTCCAGCAATAATCCTTCCTGGAAAAATGAGGGAAGATCATTAAAGAGTTCATCGTCCCTGGCATTCCATATGGGAGAGGCTTCTTTGTCGCTTATGCCCCTGGAATATCTTCTCAGATAGTCTATTTTTGATTCAAGCCCTGGAAAAGATGCATGAAAATCAAGGTCATGGGTATAATTATAATCACCAATAATTGTATTGAGCTTAATAATAAAAATCTGAATCTCATTTATAAATTCAAGCACTCCTTCGGGAATTATCATGACACCATAATTTTTCCCATGGGCTGCCCTTTTCATGATTGTCTCACAGATAAGTCTGGAAAGATGGCGCAGGGTCATGCCATAGGCGGTATAATCCACTTTACCTTTTTTTGCAGCATTTTCAAGTCTCTCCTCATCAACATACTCTGCAAGATCTTCACCAATAAGGGTAAGATTAACATGGGTCTGCAGTGCAACTTCAAGGGCAAGATGACTTGCAACCCTTCCCATTACTTTACAGATATGCCAGTATTTAACATCAGAACTGGCATCGGTGCAGAGATTACTTATATTCTGGGCAAAGGATCTTGCTGCTGTATGAAAACCAAAGGATATTGCGCACAAAACGTCACCATTCTCTGTTTTAACCTGGATGTCACCATCAATGGTCTTGGGAATTCCAATGACCATAACCCCTTCCTGCTTAAGCTCCTGGGCAAGAAAGGCTGCGTTGGTATTGGAATCATCTCCACCAACAATTACAATGGCATCCAGATTAAGTTCTCTGCAGGTCTCCTTTGAAAGTTTCATCTTTTTATCAGAATCAATCTTTGCCCTGCCCGTCTTAATCATATTAAAACCACCCATGTTTCTGTGGGCATCCACAAGACTCTCGGTTATTTCCACATATCTGTTTTCTAAAATACCGTCAGGTCCAAGAATAAAACCGAGTATCTTTGATTCTGGATTTGCCTTTTTTGCTGCATCAAATATTCCTGCAATGACATTGTGCCCTCCTGGAGCTGGGCCCCCTGAAAAAACAATTCCAATAGTTTTTTTAACAAAAAAGAGTTCTTTCTGATCTTTGGCATTTTCATGACCCGGCACAATCTTGCAAACATTATTTCCCACAATATCAGGAAGCACTTTTACAGCTTCCAGATCAGCAGTAAATGCATACTGATCCTGGTCCTCCAACAGGGTAAACTCCTCTGAAAAGACCTGACATTTTTTTGGGAAAAATGCTCTTCGCTCTATGGTTTCTTTATTAATATCCGCTGTTACACGTTCTGTTTTTGAATGATTCAAAAGAGTTTCTATATCTATCCTGCCTGTTG
>JAYEHB010000230.1:0-2063 GCA_034659375.1 Thermodesulfobacteriota bacterium | reverse complement strand
TCTGAAAAGACCTGACATTTTTTTGGGAAAAATGCTCTTCGCTCTATGGTTTCTTTATTAATATCCGCTGTTACACGTTCTGTTTTTGAATGATTCAAAAGAGTTTCTATATCTATCCTGCCTGTTGATCTCATTTTATAATTCTCCATCAATATAACTGCCGCGGGCAGATCTGGTTATTCACCTCGGTTTGCCCATAACAAAGCATAAAAGTCCTGTTTTGTTGTATGGACTTTCATATAAACTGCCGCGGGCAGATCTGGTTATTCACCTCGGTTTGCCCATAACAAAGCATAAAAGTCCCTGTTGGTTGCCAGGACTTTCATATAACTGCCACGGGCAGCCTGGATTACATACCGGCTTGCCCACAACAAAAGATAAAAGTCCTGTTTTGTTGTATGGCTTTCATATCAAGAGTACCACCCTGTTTCTTCCCCCCTCTTTTGCCTGATACACTGCTGTATCTGCACGGTTAAACAGATCTATATGGGATGAGTCTTCCTGTTTAACCTCGGAGGCGCCAATACTGACAGTAACCCTTACAGTATCTTCCTTATAAATAAATTCAATATCTTCAATTGTCTGCCTTATCTTTTCAGCAACCTGTTCTGCTCCTTTGCCATCTGTTTCAGGCATTATAATCACAAATTCCTCTCCACCATATCGAGCAAGCATATCATTTTTCCGAAGAAGGGGAGATGTTCTCTTTATCAGCTCCTGAAGGCATTTATCTCCTATGGCATGACCATAGTTATCATTAATTTTTTTAAAATGATCTGCATCAATCATAAGAAGGGAGAAAACGGTACCATATCGAAGGAATCTTTCCATTTCCTCATTAATTCGTTTATCATATGCCCGTCTGTTAAAAGCCTTTGTCAGAGGATCATGATTAAGTCTTATTTCAAGCTCCTTTGAATGCCTGATTGCCTGTTCAAGCTCGTTTTTAAGCTTTGCAAAACCTGATTTAAAAGCATGCCTGTTCTTGTCAGCAGCATTTTTAATGGCCTTATCTTTTGCGGTTTTCTTCTTTAAAGCATCGCCAATGGAAGATAGTTTTCCTGAAACTTCTGTTTTAAGCTCTTCAAGATTTTTTGCAACATCAAGACTGTTTTTCAACTCTCCCAATTCGATCTTTAAAAAGGATCCAAATCCTTCACTTGATTTAACAACATCATCAGTGTGTTTATGGGACAGGCCTATACCTGATTCAATCTCAAGAATTTTTTGAACTATATCCTTTACAAATTGAGCAATTTTTTCACGATCAGTAGTAACATCTGATATGTACGTGTGAAGCAGAGAAAAAAGATCCTCTCTTGGTGCACTTAAATCCCTAAAATCCAAAGCAGAAGTTATTCTGCTCTCTATCTTAGTCAGCTCAACAATATATTCTGTTCCCAGATCAGATTTCAGGGAATTTATAATATCAGAGTATCCCTGTTTAAATTCATCCAGAGTACCAGAACCTGAGTCAGAAGAGCTGAAAAAAGCAGAAAAAAAAGAAGTTTTCTCTTTTTTTTCACTGCCTGAGTCAGGATTTTCCTTAAAAATTTTCTCCTTAACCTGTTTTAAAATATACTCTACTCTTCCAAAAGAGTCTCCCTTTTTCAATGCCATGCTCAAATCAGCTAAAAGCCGGGAATATGAAGTTTTCTCATCCTTCATCAGATCAATTATATAGGGAAAATACTTTCTGTAAATTTTATCATTGTTTTCAAACTGCTCTTCAACTTCATCAAATTCTTTTAAAAGAGCGTTTTTCTGGGACTGTAATTTCTTAATACGTAAATTTAATTCAAAAATCTGTTTATCTTTTATATCAGCCATAAATCACCATATACATTCTGAGTATATTTCATTAGCTCAGGGGTTGTTGACTTCATAAATTACAAATACCATGACACAACCTTTTTGGCAAGGATCTTCATAAGATGACCATGCTCCGGCCAGTTTCTGCCCTTTAGGGTATGCCGGTTATAGAGCCTCAGGCATCCATTCAATTATTCAACTCTAAATTAGTGTGAACGGCTGCAGTTTTCTGGTCCCCAAGTCTTACTGCA
>JAYEHB010000229.1:0-2080 GCA_034659375.1 Thermodesulfobacteriota bacterium | reverse complement strand
CTTCTTGATATTGCTTAAACCCCCTTTTTCAGCCCTCAAAAGCACACTCTAAGGCCTTTTTTACCCACATTTCAGGCAATATTATTTGCAAAAACAATAGGTTAGCGGGGTCAGACCCTGCCTACCATTCAACAACACCTTTACATCGAAGGCTTCCCTGCAATCTCAAAATTGGGTTTTTGTGTGAAAAATCGATATTCTGTTTTGCGGATATACCTCTTGTCAAGCTTGAAGAAGAGAGACTTATAATTCCGGGAACAAAATTAGCTCTTGTGCCATTTTGTTGTTTTGATATCTGCCACTGAGAGAAACCTTGCTTAAAATCTCTGTTTTTAAGCATTTCACCGCCTGTTTCTATATATCTCTCCATATATAAAAAAGGGAACAGTGTTAAAAAAACAAGAAGAAGGAAAAAGAGGTATTTCACTGCCTGATAGAATCAATCACTTGTTTAAGTTTTTCCTTGGATTGGATAATTTCATCAGTCGCGTGCCCACCAAGGTGTATCATGTCCTTCTCATTTTTTTTTAAAATTTTGGCTTTATATCCTTCATAAAAAGCCATTGCAAAAATCAAATTAAACGGATCAAAATAGTTTAAATATCCTTTTAAAAAATTATCGTACCCAAGATTCATATCATTCAGAATGGGTAATAATCTTGAAGGAATTCTGGTGTATATCTGAGCACCAATATTATACTTGTTCATGATTTTTTTTACTATCGGTGTATTGATATATAGAAAAAATGTTGCAGGGAATGTCAGCTCTGCTTTTTGATTGTGGATTTCAAACGGCCCTGATATAAATTCATCATTGTTAAAATCAAGTTGTGAAAAAATCTGATCATTAAAAATATAAAGGTCATGATCAATTAAACCGAATGGCTTTTCATTCGCTTGCATAAGAAGATTTATCACCTCTCCGTGAGGTATGGATGATGAATAGAACGTACTTAAATCAAAAACAGGAAGATCTGGAAATTTTTTCGTTATCTGTTTTTTTTCCCCCTCTTTTACCCCATTCAATATAACAAACAAATTGATTTTATTGTGGATAAGCTCCAGGCTTGCTTCCAGGAAATCAATTTTTCCGGGCATACCGATCATATAAAAATGGTGATCCATTATATGGTCATGTGAATCATGGAATCGCTCTAACCGTTGCTTATTTATATATTTATTAAAAATATACTTGTTAATGAGTATACAGCTGTTAGATAGGAATTTTTCTATAAATCTCCCCGGCAAATAGATGAAACAGGTAAAAAACAAACCTCTGCCTTTCATCCTTTTCTTTGCAACCATCTCTTTAACCCTTTTATATCCTGATGAGAAAAAGGAACGCTCAAGCTTGTTGCCCACTAAAAATAACCAGGCAAGCCTGAATGGACGAATCACACGATAAAATGGTGTGAGCGTATAGGGGATTGGATATTTACTCCACTCCTTGACGGTCGGCATGGTCAAAAGAAAAACAAGGTAGCCTATCTTGTCCTTTAAGGAATCTCTGATCATAACATGCAAAGGAGAAAACCGCCATGCAGCACCGGCACTGGAATCATGTCCAGAATCCGATCCGGTGTCAAACATTTGGCTTGATATTTTTTCTCCGGCTTTAACGATTCCATCATCATACTCTATGACACTCTGGACATTTGCCGGATATTTTGCTTCAAGCACACTCTGCCCTAAAAACAATCCCAGCAAAAAAATCCTTTTAGCATTGATTTGCTCCGCAAAATTCAAAGCATTAAAAATGGTCTCTTCGTTTTGCCTGTTCAACAATTCAATGAAACAACATAACCACTCCAGTCTTTCCCAACAATGACTTGTCCCATGAACACATAAATACACAAGCATAATATCATCAGGAATTGAAAAAATATCTCTTTCAAAAAAAAGGGTTGATTCTATCCTGTCAGCAAAAGTGTCCATATAAACAGGACAAAGGAGATATCGACCTGTAATCTCCCAGTGTAGATCAATTGGGATAGAGCTTTTATGGTAGAAAGATATGGAATTTTCCTGCTCCATGAATTTTTCTTCATGTTTTGCAGGGAGATCAATTTCAGCTCTATAA
>JAYEHB010000228.1:7022-9283 GCA_034659375.1 Thermodesulfobacteriota bacterium | reverse complement strand
TAATGCTTAAAAACAAAGGGAAGTTCCGGCTGAAGCCACAGCTGAAAAGCACGGCATCTTCTCCTGTGCAAGCAGGCTCTGCACAACTCTTCTCCAACTATATGTTGTGATTTTCGAAAACAGTAAATATTCATAGCTCTATGCTATATCACATTATCAATCTATTTAAAATTTAAAATTGGCTCTCTCCCTGCCCTAAAGTCAATTGTTTTAGGCTCATGTTGTGTTTCAGGATCTTATTCTACGAGCAATTGAAGCAGGGAGTGAAGCAGGGCTTTGCCACGCTTCCTGGCATTATGAATAAATTCGAAAAAACCAAAGTCCCCGGCAACACAGTGGCTTTTATCAGAGGTTCAATGGTTTTTTGACGAACATGGGAAGCATTTGTATAGAATTTACAGGCTGTCCCGCCTTATGTCCGTAGCCGTCAATTTCACTTCTGCCGGCTCTCTTGGCAAGCTGAATCTGGCGGCTATCCTTTTGGGAGAAATTCTTCTCCCTTCATTGTAGAGAGTTTCTTTAATATCCCCGGCAGACCTGTTTGTACACCAAATTTAAATAGGATAACACCATGATCTTGAGGGGAGAGTGAATGGTTACCAGTTTGGCCTCTCCTACCCCAGCAGAACTTTTTCAAGTTGTTCAACCATAAATTCAATCTCCTGGTCATTTATTATTAATGGCGGGGAGATTCTGATGGTGTGTCCATGACTGTCGTTGGTAACCAGACCCAGCTTCAGCAGTTTTCTGCAAAAATACATTGCATTTTTTTCTTTTATCTCAATTCCTATAAAAAGCCCCTTGCCCCGGACTTCTTTTACATGGGGTGATTTTAAACCGATCTCTTCAATTTTTTCTTTTAATATTTTTCCTTTTATAGCTGCTCTTTCAGCAAGTTTTTCATCTTCAAACACTTTTAACGCTGCTGTTCCTGCCACACATGCCAGGGGATAACCCCCAAAAGTGGAACCATCTGAGCCTTTGCTGAAAACCATATCCATGATTTCGCTGTTTGTAATAAAAACAGAGAGCGGTATAATACCTCCAGAGAGGGCTTTGCCAAGAATCACTCCATCGGGGACAATATTTTCATGTTCAAAACAGAATTTTTTTCCGGTTCTGCCTAAGCCCACCTGAATTTCATCACATACAAGGAGAATATCATTGTCATCAGCTAATTTCCTCAAGCCTTTGAGAAAACCTGCAGGAGGAACGATCATTCCACCTTCGCCCTGCATTGGTTCAACCAGAATTCCGCATGTGTTTTTGTTAATCGCTTTTTTTACGGCAAAAATGTCACCAAATTTTACAGAAACAAAGCCTGGTGTGAGAGGGCCAAAGCCTTTACGGGATTTTTCTGAACTTGAAAAAGAGACCACAGATATTGTCCTGCCGTGGAAGTTGTTGTTAAATACAATGATCTCCTGTTTTCCGTCCTTAATGCCTTTTTTCTTATAACCATAATACCGCATGGTTTTAATTGCAGTTTCAACGGATTCGACTCCTCCGTTTTTAGGCAGGACCTTGTTTCCCTTTTTTCCAAAACCCGGGCCTAACTGGGGTGCAAAATTGGCTGCCGTTGAGAGGAATATTCCAAGGGGATCTGAATAGACAACATTTGAGACTACCGATGAAAAATTTCCATTAAGGGCTTCCATTACAGCTTTTATAATTTTAGAATGGTTGTGGCCGAGATTTGCCGCAGAGTATGCTGCAAGACAGTCCAGATATTTGCTGCCGTTTTCATCATATAGCCAGCATCCTAAGGCATGTCTTACAACAAGGTTGATTCTGTCGTAATGGTGGGCACCATAATTTTGCTCATAATTGAAAATATTGGTATCCGGAATATTGGAAAAGCCGCTGTTCTGTTTTGTTGCTGTTAATGCACTCATGTTTGCCTCCTTATCCTGTTCATGGGGTCAGGTTTGGGTTGTTGTTATTTTATATGAAAATCCTTTTAAACGACTGTAATCATTGACTTGGCTTCGCGTCTTCGACCCATTTTTTGGTTTCTGCCCTTTAGGGTATTGTGGCCGATGAGAATGACCATGCTCCGGCCATGCCGGTTTATATGAAAGTCCGTCTAACATACTGCAATCGTATGACTTTCATTCTTTGTTGTGGCCGATGCAATGACCATGCTCCGGCCATGCCGGTTATAAAGTATAGCTAATTATCCTCTTTTATGATTTTATATATTTTTTTTTCATGTTCTGTAAGTTTTTCATTATTGTCATAGGTTTTTTTTAGAAAACAGT
>JAYEHB010000228.1:0-6922 GCA_034659375.1 Thermodesulfobacteriota bacterium | reverse complement strand
AATGACCATGCTCCGGCCATGCCGGTTATAAAGTATAGCTAATTATCCTCTTTTATGATTTTATATATTTTTTTTTCATGTTCTGTAAGTTTTTCATTATTGTCATAGGTTTTTTTTAGAAAACAGTGGTAAAAATCGTGGCGAAGGCTGTCCCTGCTTGCCGTTACAAACCACTTGTTCCTTGAAAAGTTTATGGGAGAAAGATCCTCATTACCAGGTTCAAATATTCCCACAAGGGCTTCTTGCCTGTCACAGATAATATCAAAAGATCTTCCACCTATTGTTTTAAGAAGTGTCTCCTGTTCAGGATGTATTACCTGGATATCAAACTGCATGGGCAGTTCTCCCATTGCTATGTATCTTATATTTACCCTTCGATGGTCAGCATTTTTCAGATATTTTTCCAGGTATTTGCCTGCTTTAGGAAAGAGTCTGACATAGATCTCTGTTTTTGCATTTTTGATCATTTCCATGGCTTTTTCCATGACAAAGTCATATCCGGTCAGGGTCCAGATATATTCCAGGTCAGTTTTTTGTGATGCTTTTGCAACTTCTTTTTTTAATGCTTTGATGTTTGTGTTAAAGCGGGCTGTAACTCTTTTAATGAGTTCATCCGGGGGGAGTGGTGCATAAAGTCCTTTATTTGCCTCAATAACATATCCTTTTTCCATCATGTTTCGCAAAACGTCATAGACCCTTGACCTTGCAACGCCGGAAATTTTACTGAGCTTTGAGCCGTTTACAGGATGCTCGTTGATAAGGGCCATATAACAGGCAGCTTCATATTGTGTAAAACCCAGGTTTTTTAAACTTAAAAAATTTTTCATAGTATTCTCCATAATTATGTTGCTACCACAATAACAACATAGCAGTATGTGTGAAAAAGTCAACATTAAAAATTTATATGTATATACTTATCTGAAATATCTACTGGTTGACTTTACTCTCCTTTTTGGGTTACACATACCATGTGAAAAAAATGTGCTTTTCAGTGCCTGGACAAAATTAATCCGGTATTTTTACCTGGGCGATTTTATGGGATTATTTTGGTTCTGGTTTTTATTCCAGCATTCAATTGAAAAAATGGTGAATCAAATTTATAAAAAAAAAGTTGTTAAAGCAGCACAATTTATAAGAGAGAGAGCCACAATCTCTCCAGCAATTGGTTTTCTTACAGGTACCGGCCTTGGGGCAAGTGCTGATTCTATGGATATTACAGAATCATTTGATTATTCAAAAATACCATATTTCCCGGTCTCTACAGTTGAAAGCCACAAGGGTAAACTTCTCTGCGGGTCTCTTGCAGGTGTGGATATGATCGCCATGCAGGGGAGGTTTCATCTCTATGAGGGATATTCCCCAATGGATGTGACATTTCCGGTAAGGGTTATGCAGGAACTGGGAGTTAAATATCTAATTATAAGCAATGCTTCAGGGGGTATTAATCTTAATTATTCCCCGGGAGATATAATGATCATAGAGGATCATATAAATCTTACAGGCCAGAGTCCTCTTGCGGGTCCTAATGAAGATACCTGGGGACTCCGTTTTCCTGACATGATTAATGTCTATGATAAAAAACTTTCCATGCTTGCAGAAAAAGCAGTTCAGAACAGAGGACTTACGTTAAGAAAAGGTGTTTACGCAGGTCTTTGCGGGCCTTCTCTTGAAACTTGTGCCGAGACCAGGTTTCTTAAAATTATTGGCAGTGATGCAGTTGGGTTTTCCACTGTAATGGAGGCCATAGCAGGTGTCCATGGGGGAATGAAGATTCTGGGGCTTGCCACAATCACTAATATTAATGATCCTGATGATCCTCAAAAGGCTACAGTTGAAGAGATTATACAGATCGCTGAAAAAGCTGCTGCCGATGTTGATGCAGTATTGACTGAGGTTGTTGGAAAATTAAAAGAGGATTAAGGGAACTGGAAGAAAATAATCTACACATATCGTGCAGAATTTTTGTTCGTCTTCAAGGCGTGATGACAGGTGTATGATGAACTATGTGCCTGTTATCACAACGTAAAAGACGGGCAAAAGGGCAAGCAGGATGAGTAGATTATTTTTTGGAAGTCCCCTAAGGGGTTGTCTTAATGAGTGAAGTCTTTTTGATCAATATTACAGGCAGAGACAGAAAAGGGCTTGATGCAAAATTTACAGGTATTCTGGCTCAATACAACGTAAATGTTCTTGATATCGGTCAGGCCGTTATACATGAGCATATCTCACTTGGAATTCTTGTTGAGATTCCCGAGGAGCATGATTTTGCCGCCATATTCAAGGATATGCTCTTTGAGAGTCATAATATGGGCATATCCATTGATGTCAAGCCTGTTGATCTGGATCATTATGAGGAGTGGGTTCAGGCCAGGGGCCGTGAGAAGCGGATTATCACCCTTTTGGGTAAGAAACTCACTGCTCTGCAGATTTCCAAAGTGACATCTGTTATTGCTGACAGCAATCTTAATATCGAGAGTATTACCCGTCTTACAGGCCGTCTTTCCCTTAAAGACTCCCTGGAAAATCCAAGAGCCAGCATCCAGCTTTCTGTCACAGGAAAGCCTGAAAATATCATGGAAATGAGGGGCAGGTTCATGGAAATTTCCCAGGCATCCGGGATAGATATTTCATTCCACGTTGACAATATCTACAGTAGAAACAGAAAACTGGTGGTTTTTGATATGGATTCCACTCTTATCCAGGCCGAGGTGATTGACGAGCTGGCAAAATTTGTCGGGGCATCCGGCAAGGTTGCTGAAATAACAGAAGCTGCAATGCAGGGCAAAATTGATTTTAAGGAGAGCTTTGTGCAAAGAGTGGCACTTCTTAAGGGGCTTAAGGAGTCAGACTTAGCCGGCATAACAGCGAATCTTCCCCTTTCAGAAGGCGTCGGCCTTGTAACAAAGACTCTGAAAGGGCTTGGTTACAAGCTGGGTATTCTTTCAGGGGGATTTACCTTTGTTGGTAAATATTTGAAGGATAAGCTCGGTTTTGATTATGTTTATGCCAATGATTTGGAGATAAAGAGAGGAAAAGTAACCGGCAGGGTGGTTGGTGAGATTATTGACGGAGAGAAAAAGGCTCTTCTTTTAAGGGAGATTGCTGAAAAGGAGAATATCTCCATTGAGCAGACCATAGCTGTTGGTGACGGTGCCAATGATCTGCCCATGATCAGCATAGCCGGGTTAGGCGTTGCCTTTAATGCAAAGCCCATTGTAAGGGAAAAAGCAGATAATACCATCTCAAGCGTTGGTCTTGACGGTCTGCTTTATCTCATGGGTCTCTATGAAATGGAGATTACCCATGAGATTAATTAAAAGATGCAGATACTTGCTGGCATTATTTTTGCTTAATCATTCTTGCAGGTTCAAAATCTGATTGATTATTCATCCTGATCTGCTTTTGAGCCATGAACACCTCACTTGATGTTGGAATGGCTTTGCAGTGCAGACCTGCAGAGCCATTCCTTTTTTTATCACCGGCATACCCTAAAGGGCAGAAACTGGCCGGAGCCGTACCATAATTCTTGGGCCGCCCCATATGGATGTGTCAACCATGCTTTACAAAAAGGTTGACATTTTGAGAAAAAGGGGACATTTTTTTACTTTTGCAGAATTGTGCTGGTTGTGATAAAAAATCTTTTTCCCATTTTGAGCAGACGAGTCTATGAATTATCATGTTGTATTTTTTTTGTAAAAGCTATAACCTAAAGGTCACACGTAATATTAATAAGATATAACCGGCATGGCTGGAGTTAAGAGTACATGTTAAAATTGTTGAGTTAAAAGATGAAAAATCAAATAAAGAAAATATTGTGGCAGATTTCAGCAATAGTTGTCATTGCAGTTGTTCTTGGGTTGTCAGTTAATTTTGTCAGAACCGACAGCCTTATTTTAAAAGGGGACTGGACTGCTGCGGCCCGGCTGACTACAGAATCAGGTGACAGGCTGCTTATTTTGCCTGAAAAGGCAGAGGAACTTTTTGTTAAGAAAAAGGTTGTTTTCCTTGATGCCCGCTCTGGTGAAGATTATGATAGAGGTCATATTAAAGGTGCATTGAGCCTGCCCTGGAGTAATGTTGAAGAAGCTTTTATGACTGTTGTTCAAAAGATTCCTCTGGGCATGACAATCATTACCTATTGTGATGGAGAGACATGTGAGCTGAGTCATGATCTTGCACTGTTTTTGATAAATTCAGGTTTTAATAATGTAAAGGTGTTTATAAACGGCTGGACAGTCTGGCAGAATAAGAATCTGCCCGTTGACAAAGAGACTGCCTGACCGGTATTTTTATTACAGGGTTTATGCAAATGAATTATAGAAAAAAAATAATTTTTCTCTACCTGGTTCCCATGGCTCGTCTTGTGCTGGGTATTGTGTTTCTCTATGCAAGTTATGATAAGATTCTTCACCCTGCAGCCTTTGCAGCGTCAGTATACAATTATCATATTTTGCCGGATATTTTTATCAATATAACAGCCATTGTACTGCCCTGGCTGGAGCTTGCTCTTGGTGGTTTTCTTGTCATGGGTATATGGCTGGAAGGTTCCGTTGTAATGAGCAGCTTGTTATTAATACTATTTATGGGGGCCATGCTCTTTAACATGGCCCGTGGGTTAAATATTCATTGCGGTTGTTTTTCAGCTGCATCCCAGGGTACCATGGATATCTGGACTGTGTTACGTGATTTTGCTTTTTTTTTTGTTTCACTGTTTTTAACTATTGCATTATTTTGGAGAAAAGCCTATGACCACGGCAATCACTAAATCTCAAATCCGATTTCTCATTTAAATTGCGCATAAAAAATTAAGAAATTTAAGATGCAGATCCATTGTTTTCAGTAAAATTTTTGACCATGAGTTTTCCTAATTCTGTTGATCTGTTTGAGGCTGCTTCCACTGCATTGATCAGTGTTGTCCTGAGCCCCCCTTCTTCTAACGTATGAATGCCTGCAATGGCTGTCCCGCCAGGTGATGTAACTCTATCTTTAAGGTAGCCGGGATGTTCATTTGTTTCCAGAAGCAATTTTGCTGATCCCATGACAGTCTGTGTTGATAGAAAAAGGGAATCTTTTCTGGATAAACCCATTTTCACACCTGCGTCTGCCATGGCATCAATAATAAGGAATATATAAGCAGGCCCGCTTCCGCTGAGGCCTGTGAATGCATCCATGAGGATATTTTCCTCTATAAAAACCGTTTTCCCAACAGAATCAAAGATGGCTTTTGCAAGATCAATGTCTCCATTTATGACATGTGCTCCTGCTGCAATGGCTGTTGCACTCTCCTTTACAAAGGCACAGATATTGGGCATGACCCTGATCAGTCGAAGCTCCTTGTTAAGTCCTGCTGAAATGGCTGCCAGGGGTACGCCTGCTGCAATGGAGATGATAAGTTTTGACATGTCCAGAGCAGGGGAGGTCTCTTTTAGAACCGAGGCAAGTATCTGGGGCTTTGTGGCATAAATAATAATTTCTGAATTTTCAATCACCTCAATATTGCTTAAAGTTGTTAATACTCCGTATTTATCCTTTATCTCTGCTAACTGCTCTTTTTTTATGTCAGAACATATAATGTGCTCAGGTTTTGTTGCTTTGGACAGAACCAGTCCGCTGATAAGGGCCTCACCCATGTTTCCACTTCCGATAAATCCGATTTTCTTTTGTTGCAGCATGCTATTGTCTCTCCTTAAGTAAAATATTTTTGTATGAATTTTCAGCCTTCTTTAGATTGACTTTTATGTTTGAAACCTATAGGAATATTCTTATTGTTGCAAGGTTGAAAAATATTTTGTTAAATTTTTTTGTGAGGGCCTTATTTTTTATTTTCTTAATTCTTATTTTCGTGTTTTTTCGGCAAGAGAATTAAAAAATCTTTTTGCGTGTGACCTTCAGGTTAGATTCTGGCTTGTCCAGGTTAGGTACTTACAAACAGAGGAGATGACATGGAATCCATTGGAATAGTTAATTCACCGTTTACAAGCATTGAAAATATGCCAATACAGCCTAAGGGGGCAAAAGATGTGGTGGGAACAATAGATATTTACGAACCCTATATTGAAGGGTTTAGGGATCTGGACGGTTTCAGCCATATATATCTTTTATATTTTTTTCACAAGGCAAAAAAGACTGCTCTTACTGTGACTCCATTCATGGATACAGTTAAGAGAGGTGTTTATTCAACAAGATCCCCCTTAAGACCAAATCATATCGGCCTTTCCATCGTTGAGCTTGTCAGTATCAAGCAGGGGGTTATTACAGTAAAAGGGATTGATCTTTTAAATGGGACTCCACTTTTTGATGTAAAACCATATATTGAAAGCTTTGACCTGGTGGAAAAAAGCCGATCTGGATGGATGAAGGCCAACATGGATGAGGTTGCAGAGAAACGTTCAGATGAGCGTTTTAAATAGTTTTACCAAACAGGCTGCTGGATTTAAAACCACAACCTCTATGGCAAACCATTTGCACCTAATTTCCATGACAATGGTAAATTTCCTGCATAAAGGCAGAGGAGATACTATAAAAAATTTGAAATAACATTTTCCCTGCCTCCCTTAAAAAAACAGCAAATATTTTATATGAAAGTCCTTCCAACTATTTGGAAGCAAATGACTTTCATTCTTTGTTGTGGCCGATGCAGTAACCATGCTCCGGCCATGCCGGTTATACTAATAATACTGCTTGAGAGCTTCCTGTCTGGAAAAATGTTTCAGTGCACCAAGTGATATCTTTTTTCATAAATTCTTGTTCAAGAAAATTATGATAATTGCTGATACTGCGCATTTTTTTGCTGACAAATATGAAATCATCATTGTCATGTTCACAGGAAGCCTTGACCATTTCAACAAATCGCTGCAGCACATCCGGTGTCAGGGTCCGGGGTCGGCCGCTGCACTTTCTGCCATCCATAATCCCTTTTTGA
>JAYEHB010000227.1:0-2084 GCA_034659375.1 Thermodesulfobacteriota bacterium | reverse complement strand
CCCACACCACCTGTTTCAGTTCCAGGAATCAGACTTCAGGAGAGCTTAAAAAAAGGGCTTGAAAAAAATGTTTGTTTGCATTTTCTGCCAGAAGTGGTAAAAGATGTAGAAATTCTCTCTAATGGAAGTTTTATACTTTCTGCAGGAAAAGAAAGCACCCTGAAAAAAATAGAATCAAAAGGGCTTATTCTGGCAACAGGACGTTTCTTAGGCAAGGGGCTTGCAGCAGACCGAACCGGTATCAGGGAGAGTTTATTAAACCTTCCTGTGACCCAGCCTGGAAAACGAGAGATGTGGCACAATGAGGATCTGTTTCATCTTCATGGTCATGAAATAAATAGAGCAGGCATTGAAACAGATGATATGTTCAGACCATTAACAGAATCATCAAAGCCTTTTTCAAACAATCTGTTTGCAGCAGGTTCCATCCTTGCTCACAGCGACTGGACACGCATGAAATGCGGTTCAGGTGTTGCAATAGCAACTGCATTTGCAGCGGTTAAAGCCTTTAACAGCAGTAAACCGGCATGGCCGGAGCATGGTCATTCTCATCGGCCACAACAAAGTTAGAAAGTCAATGATTATAGTAGTTTGGATGGACTTTCATATAACAAAAGGAAAAACTTATTGATACGTTTTATCTCTTCATTCTTTAAGAGAATTTTTAAAAAAGATTTACCAGAGACAATTGACAGAAAAGATACTGAAACAAAAATTTCTAAAACTGACCCCGGAACTGTTTCAAAAGTCAAGCCCCAGGCTGGTTCTGCCCAGGCAAAACCGACCCGGCACCTTCCCCGGAAAAAACGGGAAAAATGGAGTATTGACAAATTTGAAGTCCCTGTACAAGAGGGCAAAGTCAGATTTCATGATTTTAATCTTCCTTTAAATCTCATGCATGCCATAGCAGATCTTAAATTTGAATATTCCATGCCGGTCCAGGCCGAGGTGCTTCCATACGCATTAAAAGGAAGGGATGCCACAGCGAGAGCCCAGACAGGAACAGGCAAGAGTGCAGCCTTTTTAATAACAATAATTGCCCGGTTAATGCAAAAGCCCATAAAAGGTAAACGAACAAAAGGTATGCCAAGATCCCTTATTCTGGCACCCACAAGGGAACTTGTACTGCAGATTGAAAAAGACGCAAAAGCTCTGGCAAAATATGCAAATCTGCACATTGTCTCTCTGTTTGGAGGTATGGGATATCAAAAACAGCAGGATATGCTCAGCCAGAGACCTGTTGATATCATTGTTGCAACTCCTGGAAGACTTATGGATTTTACACAGCAGAAACTTGTCAAACCCGGTAGAGTTAAAATCCTGGTTATTGATGAAGCTGACCGCATGCTTGACATGGGATTTATTCCAGACATACGGAGAATAATATATTCAACACCCCATAAAGACAATAGACAGACTCTGTTTTTCAGTGCGACTCTTTCACCTGAAATATTAAGGATCTCATCCCAATGGACAAAAAATCCTGCTGACATTGAAATTGATCCTGACCATAAAGCCTCTGAAAATATAAATCAAATAGTATATATCGTTACTGAAGAAGAAAAATTCATCCTTTTATACAACCTTATTTCAGAAAAAAATCTTGAAAGGGTGATTCTTTTTGTCAACAGACGGAATACCACACAAAGAGTTGCCGGAATGCTTGAACAATACGGCATTAAAAGTGGAGTTCTCTCAGGAGCGGTTTCACAAAGCCAGAGAATCAGAACCCTTGAGAATTTTAAAAAAGGAAAGATCAGAATACTTGTGGCAACTGATGTTGCAGCGAGAGGACTTCACATAGACGGTGTCAGCCATGTGGTCAACTACGACCTCCCCCAGGACCCTGAACACTATATTCACAGAATAGGGAGAACTGGACGAGTTGGAGCTGAAGGCATTTCTGTAAGTTTTGCCGATGAAATGAGTTCTTTTTATATTCCTGATATTGAAAAAGTTTTAGAGAACAGCCTTGAATGTGAATACCCTGACGAATGGATGCTGAAACCACTGCCAAAACCAAAAAAAAAGCAGTATTCAAAACCCCAAAAAAAATATTACTCAAAATCCGGAAAAAAAAATTA
>JAYEHB010000226.1:0-9292 GCA_034659375.1 Thermodesulfobacteriota bacterium | reverse complement strand
AGTTTCAACCGGAATTGGTCGTGTGTAATCGTCCAACCATCGTCTTGCAAGGCTTGTTTCACTGCATCGTGGTAGATGTCCTTTCGTGTCATCGTATCCCTTTCTGATTATTGCTCTCTTAGACTCGTGTTTTCCAGGAAGACGCATTCAGAATCCGAACTCGACGTTGTGAATATTGAACAAACGTAACTTAATGATTTACTATAGTATGCACAACCATTTATTATCAGGTGTATTTGCCCTGATAATAGCCCAATACATCTATTATCAAAGCAACTTTGCCCTGATAATAGAAAAAATAATTTATTATCAAGGCACTTTTGCATTGATAATAACCAAAAAATTATATTGTCAGGGCAAATTATCTTGACAATACACATACTTAAGTTAAAAACATTTATTATTTTCATATTTTTCACATCTCCTGAATAATCAATTTACGGGCTTGGTTAGCCCGTTGTTGCCGCAAAATGCTTGTGCCTGCTTCTATACTCCTTATTTCGTGCATGATCTTTTTTTGTATAATCAATGTAGCCCTTAAACTCTGACGATAGTTCAATATGTTCTGCTGGAGTACAGGGGTAATTATTTAAGAATTCATTAATCGTCATACCTATTATTTCCCCAAAGAGAGAAGGCACAGCGTTACCAACTTGCTTATACCTCTGTGCTTTTGTTCCAAGCACATGCCAATCATTGGGGAATCCTTGTAATGCAGTAATTTCTGAGAATGTTAAGCGCCTGAGTAAACCTTCCCACCGTATCCAATCTTGGCTAGATGAACCTGTCACTGTCCTAGCAGGCAGTGTTAAATCAGCGATAAATGTACCTTGACGGTATCCCCAATGCCCACCAGGTCTAGTTTTTTCAGCTTTGCCTTTGCTTTTTAAGCCGCTACCATTAGGTAGTCCTTTCAATTGTTCCCCCAAACTTTCTGTTGGAAATGTGTAATTACAGTCTATCGAATCACAATATTGAGAAAGAAACTCTTCTAACGTCTTCCAAGGGAGATGAAATAAACTCGGTTTTTTCGCGTGAGTGGGTTCTGGAAACACCGGTGCTGTACCGTTTCTGGTACCAAGAATGAAACATCTAACCCTTCTTTGATACCCACCATAATCTGCGGCATTTAGCAGAACAGCTCTACAGCTATAACCAATATTTTTGAAATTACCCAATAAATCCTTAATTACGCCGCCCGGATCACCCTTAGCATCTCGTGCAGTAACTATTCCTCGGACGTTTTCAAAGAGGAGCATCTTGGGTTTTATTTCATCCACCATTCTATAAAATTGTGTAACAAGCTCTCCTCGTGGATCAAGTACACTTAACTGTTTTCCGGAACTTGAGAATGCTTGGCAGGGCGGTCCTCCAACTACCAAATCGATTTTTCCCTCATTATTCGCCGTTAAATCTGCCGCAGAAAGGTCGCGAATATCTGCGTTTATAATTTCTGCAGAATCGAAATAATTTAGCCCATCACTGTGCCTATACGTTTGATTAGTTCTCAAAGTTTCACAAAAAACAGGCTCAATTTCATTTAATGAAATTGCCCTAAATCCGGCACGTTCTAAGCCTATATCCAGCCCACCAGCACCACTAAACAAACTTATATAAGTACGAGTTTTCTTCATAATAATTTTGAAAGGTCTTTCAACCTATGCTCCCAGACCACGCTGACATTTGATGCTGTCAAATTCTTAATTCCTGTTTCAGTAAAAAAGCCTGCTATTACAGTTATTACGTCGGGACTTCCTATACTTGCTCCCGCTCTCCAATCATTGGATTTATCACAACATTCTTTAATACGCTTAGTTGAGTCTATTTCAACACCAACCGCTTTTGCCTCAATCAAGACTAGTTTTCTTGTTTTCTTACTTCTTACAATAAGGTCAGCTTTTTGACGTGTCCGACCTTGCACTTTTAGTTCTTGCGTATATTCACCAACATTTATATCGGTGTCACATGAGACAATGCCTGTAAAGGTAGACTTAACATATCCCATTTTAACAAGCTCCCCAGCTACCGCATGTTCTTGCTGATCCTTTCGCCAATTTCGATATTTTGTTTGGGCATTCTGGTCGGCTGCAAGAGAACATGTCCATTTCTTAGCATATTCTGATGCGAGGACTTTTTCACTTTTTGACAATTCAGCATCTATCCAAATAAATCTACTTTTGTCTAGGTTGTCCGTTGCGAACTTTGCAACGCTATCAGCAATTTTCTTGAGTGCTTTATGATTTTCCGTTCCAGCCGATAACTTATCATTTTCAAACTTTCCAATTGAATTTATTCCGAAGAATTGGCCGAATTTCATTTGACTAATAGTCGGTGCGACAGAGTAGCGTAGAGTTTTTATTATTCGAGAATCGGTAAGTACTGCCTCAGCATTTATATTGCTAAACTTATTGGTCAATGATGAGGCTATATCGTAGATTTCTCCATTACTAATAATGGCATTATCATAGAGTGCATCCATCGATGATAGATATGTTTTCATTTCATATTCTCTCGAAACTTTTAAATCATTCGACAGGCTCATATTTATCCATTTTCTCCTAATTGGGGCTAACCATTTATTATCAAGTCAATTTGCCCTGACAATCTGAATAAGCCCTGTTATCAAGTTGATTTTGACCTGATAACCCTAAAATTCCCCTATTATCAGGGCAAGTTTGACCTGATAACCCTGAAAAAACCTTATTATCAAAGCATTATTATATCTTTAGTATTTTTATGGTGGATGCTGATGCACTCCGAAATGTACCTGTCCTTTCATTTATTCAATCGTATCCAGGGTGACAATTGCCTTTGATAAATCCGACCTGAGTTTTTCAAGGAGTTCCGAGAGCAGGGAAGAGGACGTGTGCAACTCCTCCTTGGAAGTGCTGATTTTCTCTTCCAACGCCACTTCTTTGAATAAGGCATTCAGTTTTGACAGTATCAGCTTATTGATTTTTAACAGGTTGTTTTTGTCTTTGATGAGTTCCAGGTTCTCCAAGGTGGTCCGGGCTTTGGCTACGGTAATTTGTGCATCAATCGGTTTCGGAATAAAATCGATTCCCCCGGCTTTGTACAGTTTCAGAATATCGTTTTTATCCTCTAATCCGGAAATGAATACCACGGGAATACCCATGGTTTTGGTATTTTTTTTCAGCTTTTTACATGTTTCAAATCCATCCATACCAGGCATCATGACATCTAAGAAAATAATATCGGGTTCCAGGGATTCTGTCAGTTCAAGGCATTCTTTTCCCGATGATGCCTGGGATGCTTGAAAACCCCTTTTTTTAAATATTCCAACAATAAGTTTTCTGCTGGTCAATTCATCATCTACAACCAGGATATGGTACTTATCCGACATGAGTTTTCCTTGTTTGAGGTTATCCCTTGAGCACTCGTACTCTTTAAGGGTGAAGGGACAGGAACTTGCTTTTTGTCTAAAAAAGTATCAAAAATCCCTAAAGTTAAAATTATTACTCCTCTCCTGATACAAGTACAACACGTTATGCTTGTAGCAAGAAAGGTCTGATCTTGTCAAGTTAAAAACAAAAAAATATGAACTTTTTGCAACTCAGCTATAGACAACCAAATTTGTAACGCCATTGAATAATGATAGATTTTTTCCTCTGAATCCGGATCTGAATAAAAGCCGAGTAATAAAGTTATCTGGTTATTTAAAAAAATGGTTAAAAAATAGTTGTTTTTTTTTAAAAAATAATGTAATTATAT
Organism: Thermodesulfobacteriota bacterium; assembly: GCA_034659375.1. GTDB lineage: Bacteria > Desulfobacterota > Desulfobacteria > Desulfobacterales > Desulfobacteraceae > DATFJZ01. The sequence continues at coordinate 5,560 of JAYEHB010000226.1, read as the reverse complement.
GACTTAGTATAATGGAGTCAAGGGGATGTTTTATCAAAGAATGAAGAAAAAATCAGAGTCCTGGAGGAAAAGACAGTATTCATCGAGAATAAACCGGCGTTCCTTGAAAAGCATGGTGTGACTGCCTCCAACACAAAAAATATAATGCAGGAAAAGAAAAATCTGACAAAGGAAAAAAGCATGCTGTTGCAGGCCATAGTAAATGATAATTTAACTTTAAAGGCTTAATAGGCATTTAGGAGAGATTTGATAACATGGAATACCGGAAAGTATTGAATATCGGCATTGATCTTGGCACTTCAAGAAGTGTCATCGCATGTGATAATGGAATAAGAACCTATATGTCAAGCTATGTGGGTTATCCAAAAGATGCTGTTTCCTCAAAGATGTTTGGAAAAAAGATTCTCTTTGGTGATGATGTCTTGAAAAACAGAATGGCTCTGGATATGTACCGACCGTTTGACCGAGGTGTTCTTTTGCATTCTGATTCTCCTGATGAAAACAGGGAAGAGTATGAAAAGGCAAAGAGTGTTGCAAGAGAGCTTCTAAAACAGCTTATTTCAAATGCCACAGCAGGTGAGCCTGAAGAGTTAACCTTCAGGGGTGTGATCGGTGCGCCATCTCTTGCAAGCACAAATAACAAAAAAGATCTTCTTGATATAACGGATGGTATATTGGATGATGCCATGGTAGTCTCAGAACCTTTTACAGTTGCATATGGACTGAATATTTATACCAATGCCCTTATTATTGATATAGGTGCCGGTACGACCGATCTGTGCCGGATGCATGGCACAATACCAACAGAAGAAGATCAGGTAACCACCTTTAAAGCCGGGGACCATATTGACAGGGTGTTTCTTGACCTCATCCAGAAAAGTTATGGTGAGGCAATTTTTACCGTAAATATGATAAAAAAATTTAAAGAGGAAAATGCCTTTGTTTCCTCCCAGGGTGAACAAATTTTTATTGATCTGCCGGTTAATGGAAAACCCACTCAGCATGATGTTACTGAAGAGTTAAGAAAAGCCTGTAAATCAATTGTACCTGAGTTGGTGGAAGGGGTTAAAAAACTGATCGCTTCCTTTGATCCTGAGTTCCAGGATGGTTTGAAGCAGAATGTTATCCTTGCCGGCGGCGGCAGCCAGATCATAGGCCTGCAAAAGGAGATAGAACATTATATGAAGGAAACCCTTGGATACGGTAAGGTTTCCAGGGTGGAAGAGCCTTTGTTCGCAGGTGCAAACGGTGCTTTGCTGCTTTGCAAGGACATGCCGGATGAATACTGGGATCAGCTGAAAAAAAAGAAGTGATTATTGGGCATCCTTTATTTCTCGAGTTTACACTTTTTTTTATAAAAATGAAGGATGTGCTGTTAGCTTTTGGCAAGAGTTTCTATTTGTAAGCTGCTTCCAGGAAGTAGTTATCCTTGGAGATACGGTCTGATCATTTGTCCTGACCCACAGGTAAGGGAGTTACAAGCAATAATAATACCCGCTATCGTTAAGAGTGCTGAAGATTACCTGAATATCGAACCTGCATACGGGTACTTTATATTCTTGTAAGTCCCTAAGCTCTTTTGTGCATACCGATTTTTATAATTGAATAGACAGCAAAATTGCCGTTATAACCCATGAGGCTGAAACAGAGGCAGCAATGATTGAATTATAATGGTGTTTTATCCATGGGCCGACCATTGTTTTTGTTTCCGCAATCCACCTGATCCCAATGGCTGTCAAGATGCTCCCCACAACGACAGCAGCCAACTCGTCCATAAATATGAAGCCGAACATGGATCCTGTTAACCCGATTACAACGGCGGCGCCTGAAATTACATTAAATTTATTTTGCCAATCAGAGTTACGATTAGTCATTGCACAATGCGGTTCGGTTTTGTTGCCATTACGTTCCAAGTATAGATAAAGCCCTAAATAAATGACCCATACGACCACGGCGACCACAAGCGTTATTGGTTCAGGCTGCCCCATCCTGCCGAGCAGAATCACCATGGTATTATAAAAGTAGATGCTCAGGCCCACCGTCAGGAGAAAAATGCCGGTGCAATAGGTTGCTTTCACCTCAATTTCGGCAACCCTTTTTTGGGTCTTCTCATCTGTTCCCGTTTTATCAGCAATGAAGCACGACTCGGACTCCTTACATGCACGATAATTTATGAAAAATGCAATGACGTCGGTCATGGAATGCAAAGCATCTGCGACCAGTGCACTGCTGTTTGCCAAAATACCGGTTGCACCCTTGAAGAACACCAGCAGGAGGTTACATATCATTGAAACAAAAATCGAATTATTTTTCTTTTGAGGTTGCATAATTGGGTTTACCTTATACCTGTGTCATTAAATAATCAGCCCTGCCAGAGTATCACATAAAGCGAGTGCTGTTATATTCTAAATAAATCGGCAAGATACTTCATGGCACCGACCGTCTGTTCCTTATTTTTATATTGCAATTGTAGCACTTTATTTTTCTGCTCTTTAATTTGAAGTTTGACATGTTCAAATTCCTCGGAAAACAAATTCACTTCTTCGGACATATTGAGCATCTGCACCACAAAATTCAAAAAGAGTATCCGCCGGTGTATTTCATCGACATCCTCACTGCTTATGGGGTTGTTAACGTCCAGTGCTTTTTCAATTATGATGGCACGCAATTCTCTTGCCCCATCTTTTACCCCTTGTCTTCCCTTTCTATCCTTTACTTTTTCCCTGGCGTTGTCGTATGTTTTATGAAAATGATCGGCAATGCTGAATGCCGTATCCACCGAGGTGTTTGCCATTTCCGTCAGCAACTGTGCAAGGGGTTTGATCACGTAGCTTTTTCCGGTCTTGACGGTCTGTTCCTGAAAAAACTCAGAAATAGGATCAAGATAGTCTTTATCCAAACGTGTCAATTTTGTTTTTAGTGTTGTTGTGGTGTCCATTATTTACAATTCATTCTCCCTGCACACTTTCTCTGTGCATACTTTTTGCAGTGGCAAATCAGGTGCAGGCATATAATTTCGATATGCCTCGGTTTGCCCTTCACGATGTTCATCCTGTTCTTCAGGGTGTATCCGCAAATCTTCATACAAATCAAAAACCATCATACAAATCAAAACCCATCATACAAATCAAAACCCATTCTATAAGTCAGAGATCAGAATAGGATAGAAAGGTATTCTTTGTCAAGGTTAATCTAACCTCTACCGGATATTTGCCATAAAAATCATATTTTTTTAAATTTTTTCATAAACCCATTCCAATGGTATGCACTGTTTGATGTAGATAAAATCTTTATTTTATGTAGTGGGAATATGTTCAGATCATTAGCCTTTCTTGATTTTATAAACAACTGAATTTTAAAATAATATAACGAATTCGTGAAAATAAAGATGTGAAAAACCATTACAGTATTTGCATATTATCCCTCAAAAATATTTTTTTTGTCTTGACACTTAAAACAACAAATAGCATTATACAGGAATTATTGAAAAGAGTATAAGAAAAAAATTAAAAATAAAGATCAAAATGCACAGGTTAAAAATAAGCACCTGAATATAAGTTTTTCGGCATTTTATCTATATTAGCTTTCTAATGTTACTCAATTTTTTATATGAAAGTCCTGGCAAACCAGGAGTGTACTTTCATCATTTGTTGTGTGCAGACTTAAACCACCAAGGCTGCCCATGGCAGTTTATATGAAAGTCCGTCCAAACGACTATAATCATTGGATTTTCATTTTTTGTTGTGGCCGATGAGAATGACCATGCTCCGGCCATGCCGGTTATATGAAAGTAGTAAAATATGAGTTTTGAGTAGTGATAAAAAGCTATCTGTCTAACCTTTCTTACATCTCATATCTCTTTCATAATTTGATGTGCCTGAAAGGGCATGATCCTTATTTTGAAAATATATGTCAGGGTATTTATTTAATGATTATCTGCAAAACAAAGTTACAAAGAATATCAATATTAATAGCGGTTATCCTGCTCTCTTTAAATTCAATTTCCCAAGCGGCTGTTGACCTGATAACGAAAAAATCTCTGGGAAATGTTTTACCTGATGCTGGATTATTTGTAAAAAAATTAGAGCCTTTTACACATTATCTTGGATACAGGGATGAAGGCGGCCAGCTTGTTGGAGCAGCATTTTTAACAACAGATGTCGTGCCTGATCAGAGTTGGGGGTACAGTTCTCAAATTGCAACTCTAATTGGTGTGGATGTAAATGGAATGATCACCGGCGTTACCGTATTGAGTGAATTTGAGAGTCCAAGATATACAAAAGGTCTTCTCAGCGATCAAAGCTGGTTTTTAACACAATTTTATGGAAAAGATGTAAATGATGATTTTATTATCAATTATGATGTAGATGCCATATCAGGAGCGACAATAACATCTACCACCATTAACCGTTCAATAAAGACGGGGCTGCAATTAGTTACGCAGGAAGTGTTAAATAAACAGGTTGACAGCAGCAAATCTGTCAAAGCTATCATCTTTCAACAGGTATTATGGCAGATAGATTTTCTGTTCTTATGGATTATGGTTGGCCTGGCATTTTTGTCATTTTTTAAAAAAAATGAGGTTCTGCGCTATTTTACTCTGGGAATGTCTTTTGGTTATCTGGGTATTTTTATGGGAGGTGGCTTTTCCCTGGTTGATGTTTTAAGGGTTTTATCTTTTCATAACCCGGAATTTTTGAATAATTTATACTGGTACAGCCTTCTTTTCTTTGCATTGGGATTATCAGTGGCAGCCGGAAGATTTTATTGCGGGTGGCTTTGTCCTTTTGGTGCTTTTATTGAGATTCTGTTCCGCCTGGTGCCGGGGAAATGGACTATTCCTGAAAATATTGACAGGTTTTTTAAACTTCTCAAATATGTAATTCTTCTGATTTTACTTATCATTGGATTTGTTTTTAAAAATCAAAACCTTGCGATTTATCTGACCGGCATTATAGAGCCATTTGGAACATTCTTTCATCTGGACGGTGATTTAACAGCATGGCTGTTCCTTTTGGTGTTTTTATTTTTTTCAATTTTTATCTCAAGGTTTTTCTGCAGATATTTTTGTCCTTTGGGTGCATTTTTTGCTGTGATAGCTGGAATTTCTTCTTTTTTGGGGCTGCGGCAGATCAATGTTTCTTTGCCGCAGGCAGACAATGGTAAAAATAAATGTCAGGGGTGCAAATCAGCTCAAAGACAATGTAAAATGGGTGCCATTAGTTATGATGAAGACTTAAAACAACCGGATATAGATAAAAATGAGTGTTTTATGTGTAACACATGTGCAGTGCATTGTCCGGTACTAAGCAAAAAAGATCGGCAAATACAAAAAAGACCGGCAAATTCTATAAAGGAACAAAATAATGGACTATATTAAAAAGAACTGGTTGGGCATAGTAGCAACTATCTTACTTTTATTAACTATTAATGCTGGATTTTTTATTTATTATCAAAATTTAAAAATACGTACAATCACCAGTACAAGTAATATTGAAAACCAGGAAAAGAGTCTGACAGTGCAGACTCCTCTGGATTATGAAGATTTTAAGCTCCAATG
>JAYEHB010000225.1:0-2086 GCA_034659375.1 Thermodesulfobacteriota bacterium | reverse complement strand
AACCGAGCAGTAAAAGGTTAGGTTAGGTTAGGTTACACTGAGTTAGTGGCGATTTTTTCATAAAAATGGGTTTTATCTAAAAATTTTAGACAATAGCGACTGCATGCTCATTTTTTTTTCAAATTGTCCTAGGCAGAACAGGCTATCATTTAGCATCAAAACCTGACAAGTTTTTTTTGATTTTTGTTTGAATATAATCTGTTGTCCCCTTGGTAACACCGGCAGCATGGGCATGGTAAGGCCATCTTCTTACAGCATCTGCAGACTGTTCAATACAATGACTTATTCTCTTTGTTGAGATACCGGCTTTTTTGCCAAGTGCAATAATTTCCTGTCCTCCAGGCTTGCGGCCTTCTCCTGCCAGTGACATGGTATGCTCACCCCCGGGCCCTTTGGAATACATCACATCGTAGGCAGGGGTCAGGGTCCAGTCCTGGTTTTCATTGATCATAAAAGAAAAATTTTTTACATGGTCGTCCCTGTTGTTTGCCATGACATTAAAAACCATCTGGGAAAAACCCCTTTCAAGATCCTGATGATTCTTTGTAAGGTCAAGGAGAACCCGCAGGAATGTCTCATAATCGCACTGGGGCAGTCTGAAATTTGAATGGATTAAATTGCCGAAGGTGTGAACATGAAACCGCTTGTTTTCTTTTCGATCAAATCTTTTTATCCCAAAGAAACATTCTTTTGAGCTTACCTTAAAAAGTCGGGTTTCAGGCATTAAAATTCCCGCTTGTTTTGCCATGAGAGAATAGGCATACTCGACCTGTCCGGAATCAGGAAAATCATCGTTTGAATTGAACTTTACAATCCAATGCTCAAACCCCGCTGGAAGGTTACCTTCTCCGGAAATAACCCTGTTGTTACTGATACCCACAAGAACCTTGGGCCTGGCCCCACCTGGGCTTCCTCCCATTCTCATTAGCTGGGGAAGCACCTCTGCACTTTCTCCTTCCAATATTTGTGTACACTGTTCAGCAAGAAATTGAAGATCAACAAAGGGCTCGTACTTTTCATGCTTCATAGCTGGTTCATAGGTCAGGGCTCCCATGGTAGAATCCCCTAAAAAGGCAAGCCTGTCCAAAACAGAGAGACTTTCAACATCAACACCCTGCTGCTTGAAAAAACGATCCATGAGGAGCAGACCCCATCCGTCGGGCAGCGAGTCATCAAACAGACCGAAAACAGGCCCAAAATCAAGATCCTTGTGTTGATAAAGGCCTGACTCCGGCGGCAGTTTATAGGGGGATAACCACAAGGGGCTGGCAAGAAAAGAGGGATCATATTCAAAATAAATTCTACTCCTGAACTCCCCTAATTGACCAATAAAACGCTTTTCTTTTTTTGAATGGCAGAGAAAAACATTCAGCTCCTTCAAATAGTCCCCCTTTTTGAAATAGTCTGCTCCTCTCTTTTGAGCTCTTCAAAGGACTGGGCTGTTGGCGGCTGCAATAATGACTCTGCTTCATCGAGCCGTCCTAAGGCGTGAATCAATTTTAAAAAATTCTCCATTGATGCTTTACCAGTCTGTTCAAACCGTCTTAAAGAGGATTGGGTCACACCTGAACGTTTGGAAAGGGTTGACCGTTTCCACTTTTTTATAAGGCGCAACTCTTTTAACCGCCGGGAAAGATCCTTTGATGTTTCTTCTGGTGTTTTAAGTAAGAATTCCATTTTAATAATTACCAATATGTTGTTTATAGACTTAGTATCTTTAAACATACATACAACATATTGTCAATTATTTTATTATTGGATGGTACCGTGCAAACATAAAAATTGTTGCAAACAAAGATTCTGATGACCAGGCATGGATAACACCCTCTCTTATAATAACCAATCTTGGACAGAACGATCAGGTTTTTGACCTTGCCTGGGCATCACATTCATAACCTGGCCAAGTCAAAACCAAAAAACACTGTAACTCCCGGTCAATACACGGCCTCGTTCCCAAGCTGGAGCCTGGGAACAAGAGGGAGCTTGAAAACAAAACTTAAGCCTTGCGTTCCTTAAAAAATTCCAGCACAAAATTTATATGCTCTTTCATGGCAGCATATGCCCTGTCTATAATTCCGGGCATATA
>JAYEHB010000224.1:0-2088 GCA_034659375.1 Thermodesulfobacteriota bacterium | reverse complement strand
AATATAAAGATGATAGGTTATGCAAATAAAGAGATGATAAGTTCTACAAAACTACAAAAAAATCTCAGCAAAATTTTGAACCAGCTCAAGGATCACACACTTGATAAATTTTGATGAAGTTTTAAACCAGGCAGGAATGGACAAAAATGAACTACAAAGTTGAATTTCATCCAAAAGCTGTAAAAGAGTTTCATAAATTGGAAGGCAGAGTTAAAAAACTCGTAGCAAAACAGATTGTAAAATTTGAACAAAACCCTGAATCTGGTCAACTGCTTGGCAATAAATAAGGTCTGGATTTAACAGATTTTCGAAAATTATATGTGGACTGGTTTTATATGAAAGTCCGTCCAAATGACTGCAATGATAGACTTTCTAAATTTGTTGTGGCCGATGCGAATACCACGCTCCGGTCGTGCCGGTTATATGAAAGTCCTGGCAAACCAGGAATGTAACTTTCATCATTTGTTGTGTGCAGACTTAGACCACCAGGGCTGCCCATGGCAGTTATATCCTGATTTAAGCATATTGACGTTTCATGGTGGCAAATTTAGTATAATAATGCTTTAACGCACAAGAGAGAAATGATACCGTAAAGACCTCCAACACCAAGGCAGAGGCAGGGCAGTATAAAGTTTTTTCTTTTATATCCTGATTTGAGCATAAAAATCATATAAAAAAAGGCAAGGCCAAAATTGAGGTACCAGGCCTTTATTGAACCGAAAATAAGTTCAGGTTTTGTTAATAAACTTGTCTCTTTTGTAAAAATAATTTTAAATGGAAATATCCATGAAACTATCCTGGCAGAGAGTGCTTCTGATCCGGGAATTTTTACGCAAATTTCTGAAACAGGTTTAAAATTTTTGCTAAAGACCTTTGCATATGTTTTTTCAGAATCTGAATATCTTGCTGTTATATAAATTGGGTTAACCATGAGCTGTAATTTCATTTTATCTGGATTATATTCAGGAAGATTAAGCCTGACAAGGTTGTAGTTGTCGTATGTCAGCATATAGAGTCTGTTTTTTGTATCAATCACCATGCCGTAAAATTTTTTCTGTCTGTTTTCACTTATCTTGATATACCGGGGTATAATATTGTCAGGAAGAGGCACTTTTTTAACAGCAGGTGCAGAATTAAAAAATTTTAAATGAAAGAGATGGTTCATATCGTCAAGGATAAAGTAGCCTTCGTCAAATGGTTTAAGATTTGTGGTTTTTCCGGCAATGAATTTTGAAGGAAATGAAAAGTCTGCATCTGCCAGGGCTCTATCAAAGATCTCCCCAAACCTGACCGATTCTTTATTGGATGCTCCATCAAAAAAATGTATTTTATTGTCCATGGAAAAAAGATGTTCAGGAAAGGGTATCTGGGCCTTGCCGCTCTTTGTGTGAAAAAGTGGAAAGAGTTTTGGTAAAGGACGATGCCCGAAAAGCATATCCGGTCTTAGGGAAAAGCTCTGGCGGCCGTACCTGATATCTTTTTTTGAATATTTGTGATCATCAACAGCCACTGGAAGTTTATTGTTAATTTCAAGATTTTTCCAGTAGATAAAGGGAAGGCTTGCTTCATAGGATTTTCTGTCTGTTATAACACTGCTCTGGCTGTTATATTTAAATCTGTGGTTTCCGTAATGCTCCTGCCATACAAATTCTTTTAAAAGCGGACTGTACATAACATAAACACTTTTTTTGTTTTTATGGTTCAATGGAAAATTGAGTCATTTTACGTGTGACCTTCAGGTTAGGGAGATGGAAATTAATATTTGTCCAGTTTTGAAAAAAATAACACTAAAATATCAGATAGTTATACTTTCCAGTTGGATGATTATATTTTTCCATCTCCCTTAGCTGTGTATAGTTCCCGTTCTGTTTGAATTGTCTGGACAGCTTGAACCGTTTGAATTATCTAAGCCGGAATCACCGGAAGCACCCAGGCCGCATGAACTACATGAGCTACATGAGCTGCATGAGCTGCATGAAGAACATCCCCTGTTTGAAGTAATATATCTGAATGTATAAATTACGGCTGCTATAACAATGCCTGTTGTAAGCAAAATATCAAATAGTTCCATTTTTGTAGTTCCTTTTT
>JAYEHB010000223.1:0-2088 GCA_034659375.1 Thermodesulfobacteriota bacterium | reverse complement strand
CAGAACTTTGATGCCATTTGTCATAACTGATGAACAGCTTGACAAAGGTCTTTCAATTTTAGAAGAGAGCCTGTATGAATTAAAAAACTGAATGAATTAAAAAAATAGAACAAAATTTTCGGTCTCGTTCCCGGACTGAAGCCTTGGAACGAGACAAAAATCAAATTCAGGCTTTTGTTATTGACATTATCATGCAATAAGGCATAATTACAAAAAAAACTAAATGGTAATGTTAATAATATTAAGGTTGAGCCCTCTCAAATAACAAACCATTATCAGATAAGGATTAGATATGAAAGGATTTTTCAAGCACCTTTTAATAGTTAATGTCACTGAAAAAAAGAGTAAAATTCAGAAGATTGATGAAAATCTTCTGAAAAAATACATGGGAGGCAAAGGTCTTGGAACCCATCTTCTCTTAAAACACAACCCACCAAATATTGATGCTTTATCCCCTGAAAACAATTTTATAATAGGACTTGGACCTGTAACCGACAGTGCAGTTTACGGCAGCTGCAGATATTCACTCATCACAAAATCACCTTTAACCGGATTTTACGGAGAATCATACTCCGGAGGCAAGGCTGCTGCTACAATAAGCAGGGCTGGATATGATTTTATAATAATACAAGGTGCTGCAAAAACTCCCATCTGGCTGGAAATTTCAGACAAGGAGGTTATCTTTCACAATGCTGAAGACCTATGGGGTAAAGAGACCTATGAAACAGAGGATCTTGTAAAAGATAGATGCGGCAAAAAAGATTCTGCTGCCCTTGTCATAGGACCGGCCGGAGAAAACCTCGTAAAATTTGCTGTGGTGGAAAATGATTATTGGAGATCTGCCGGCAGGACAGGTATGGGTGCAGTACTTGGCTCTAAAAAAATAAAAGCAGTTGTTTTCCATGGTGAACAGAAACGAACCTTTCATGATCCTGAAAAAATAAAACAATACTCTAAAAAGATACTAAAGGAATTTAAAAACCACCCTGTAACCGAAGTTTTCAGAACCCAGGGCACACCGGTAATGGTTGCCGGTCTCAATAATGCCGGAGCATTTCCCACAAAATACTGGGAAAAAGGCAAGTATGAGGACTTTGAAATGATAAACGCCCAGAGCATGAAAGATAAACTCAATACAAAACCCAGATCATGCAAAACATGCTTCATGGGCTGTGGAAAATATATTGAAATAAAGGAGGGCAAACATAAAGGACTGAAACTTGAAGGGCCGGAATATGAAACAATATACTCCTTTGGCGGTCTCTGCATGATTAACTCCATTGAAGATATTGCCTGGTTAAATGATATCTGTGATCGCCTTGGAATGGACACCATAAGTGCCGGAAATCTTGCAGCTCTCTCTATTTCGGCTTCACAGACAGGTAAAATCAAAGAAAAACTTGACTGGGGTGATGCAAACGCAGTTGCAGACCTTCTCTATAAAACAGCCAGAAGAGAAGGATTAGGCGGTCTCATTGCCGAAGGCATTAAAACAGCCGGCACAGAAATGGATATGGAAGATCAGGCTGTTCATGTTAAAGGACTTGAACCTGCAGGATATGACCCAAGAGTTTTAAAAGGAATGGGGCTTGCTTATGCTGTCAGTCCCAGGGGTGCGTGCCATCTGAGAAGCACATTTTATAAAGCTGAACTTTCAGGAATGATAGATCCTGCTCAGATAGAAGAAAAAGCTGAGCTGTTCATCGATTTTGAAGACAGATGTACACTCTTTGACGCAATTATACTATGCCGCTTTTACAGGGATTTCTATCCATGGGAGGAGCTTACTGAAATTTTGGAAATGACAACAGGCATACACTTCTCAAAAGAGGACCTTAAGGCATTAGCAGCACGGATAACAGATGAAACCAGAAAATTTAATATAAGAGAAGGGCTCACATTTAAAGATGATCGTCTGCCTGCAAGGCTTTACAAAGAAAAACTTGACAATGACAAAGGTATCTCAGAGCAGGAGCTTAATTATCTGGTAAAAGATTATTATAAACTGCGGGGATGGAATGAACAGGGGATACCAAATTAATTGAAAATTGAAAATTGTGAATTGGGAATTTGAATTATGAATTGTGA
>JAYEHB010000222.1:0-2092 GCA_034659375.1 Thermodesulfobacteriota bacterium | reverse complement strand
TTTTATTTTCATGGCGGTCTACAGACTGCAGAATTGAGTATCAGGGGATGGGCCTTGATTCAAAATTTTGCTCCTTGCAATCCGGTCACGGTGAAAAAGCATGATGGATTGAGGTGTCCGGCTGAGTTGCTCAACAAATCCAGATATCATGAAAATTGGCTGGAAAACCTTTTGGTTTCAGCTTCGATGGGTGGTTTTAGGTATCCGTCCCCAAATCCGTTATAACCAGAAAATTTTTAAAAGGCAACATTGATATTGTTTCAGCCTGCAATCGTTGAAAGGCACTCCTTTTTTTATATTTATATTGACACTGAAAGCTAAAAAGGATAGGTCTTCCTGTATATTGTTAATTTTTTATATGAAAGCCCTGGCAAACCAGGAGTGTAGCTTTCATCATTTGTTGTGTGCAGACTTCGACCACCAAGGCTGCCCATGGCAGTTATATGAAACTCCGCATAACTATTTAAACTCATGGAGTTTCATTCTTTGTTGTGGCCGATGAGAATGACCATGCTCCGGCCATGCCGGTTATATGAAGTTATTATATTCAGGCGGAAAATTTGAAAACAGACAATTCAACCCAGAAATTATTAAATCTGATCAGGGATGATGAACCGAAACAGACAAAGGCTGCAGATTACAGCAGCACCCCTGATTCATCCCTGCCTCCTGGAATTAAAGCCAGATACTTGAATTGTGGGGTGTTGATAGCCCGGACCAGTATTACTCTGGTTGTGACCACAAATAAAAGCTTTACCCAGAAAAAAGAGCTGATTAAATGGCACTATACTGTTTTACCTGAAAATCTTGAGCCTGACAGCAAAGAGTTTCCAGCTTTTCTAAAAAAGTGTTTAAACGATTTTCTTGGAAACAACAAAATTTCCATCTGGTGTGCCCTGGATTCTTCAAATTTAAAAATCAAAAAGATTACCATTCCAAATATCGCAAACAGCAAAATATCAAATGCTGCCTTCTGGGGGCTGAAAAAGGAGACAGAGTTTGATGAAAAGCAGGAGATTTTCAGTTATGAAATCCTTGATGATTTTAAAAAGGATGGTATTAAAAAGAAAAATCTCCTGGTTTTCACTGCCCGGAAAAATGAAATTCAATCCTTAAAAGAAACTTTTAAAAAAGCAGGCTATTTTCTGACCGGTATTACTGCTATTCCCTTTGCCATGCAGAATTACATTAGAACAGGACAGATCCAGGCGGATGACCAATATTTTGCCATTGTCAATATATCAAGGGAAATTTCTGAAATATATTGTTTTTCCCAATCCGGCATCCTGCTTGGCCGGACAATTAGAGCAGGCACACAAAGCCTTATAAATGATCTTGACAGATCCATGGAAATGGATCCCATTGACTATATTTCCTCAATGGCAAAAAAAGATTCAGAGCTGTTTTCACAAATCAGGGATTCATCAACAAGATTAGTCAGCAAGATTGCGCGCACCGGAGATTATTGTTCACATAATTATACAGGTGATACACCTATAAAACGATATTTTTTTTATGGTGAAACAGATTCCTGCAAGCCTTTTATGGATCTTGTTTCCAATATGATTCCAGCTTCCATTGATCTTTTTGAACCTATCAGGGATAATCTTACCGATTCAATTGAAATGCAGCTCCCAAGGGATGCAAAAAAGCGCAACTGTGTATTATCTGCCTTTGGTATTGGTTTGTCTGACAATGATATCACGCCTAATTTTCTTTTTACCTCTGATGACCGCCGAAAAATTAAAATACAGAAAAGAGTTTTGCAGGCAGTAGTGCTGGCAGGTATTCTCCTTTTGGCAGCCTGTTTTACTGTCAATGGTTTTCTGAATTATACCCATAAAAAAAAGGTTGCAGCCTTAAACCATTTGGATAACAAAATTGGAAAATTCCAAAAAATTCCAAAAGAATTTATTACTCAGGCAATTGCAAATGCACAGGCAGTGGAATTAAAAAAACAAGAGTATACAGACCGCTATATTCCTCTCGCTGTTATACATGATATCTGCAATTTTACCCCGGATAATATATATCTTGCCTCCATGACATATGAATTTAAAAAGGAAAAAAAGAGTCAGGAAGATATGGAAAA
>JAYEHB010000221.1:0-2093 GCA_034659375.1 Thermodesulfobacteriota bacterium | reverse complement strand
CATCCTTTAGTTTTATAAACTTAAATTCTATTAACACATCAAAAATTTTAAATTTTCTTTTATCAGATCTGATAATCATTGTTAAATCTGCAAACCTGCGGTCTATTTCCGGTTCTGAATCCATTATATACAAAATATCATTATAAAGAAGAGTTAAAAATGCAGTTTTTAAAGTCAGCTCATTTGCCCATCTATAATCACGATTTTTAAAAACCTTAAAATAACGCTTTTCCACAAAATCACACAATGGTTCGATATCACCTTTTTGATAAACCTGCTTTGCTGCAAATTTACCATCATCTCTGTCAACAGGCTCTGGCAAAAGCATTTTTTGTACACGCTCAACATACAAAGAATGCATTACAAGGTTCGGAACCTTTAAAATCACCTCTCCTTCCTGATTTTCACCTGCAAGAGTAAGTACCCCAAAATAATAGAGAAACGAAATCAGAAAAGCATTGTCTTTTGAATGCTCATCCAGCATCTCTTTAATACCGAAGCGTTTACTTATTTTAGAGACACCCACTTCACATGCCTTTTGCGTTAAATCTAAAAGCAGATCCCGACCATTGGGTATCTGTGCAATATACTCAAGTTTGGATTCATCTGTTGCAAGATTATCATCTAACATCTCTCTTGGATAAGCACACTCTTCCTGAAACTGCTTAAAAAAATAGAGACATAAAGTGGGATTATAAATGTAATCATCCCTGCCATAGGAAAAAAGATAACCATTATAATATGTTTTCATTAAGTTGACGGCTTCATCTGTTTTTTCTATATCCAGACCACACCCAGTCACAATTTGTTCAACAACGCTGTACACCTCACTCTCCACAAAGCCGCATAAATCGTTAAATTTAGGCTGAAAATAGATATTTTCAGCAATATTGTAACCACTTGTAATGTCGCTTAACACAACAGGTGAAACCCCGGTTATAAAGACACGGTCAAACATTGAGCCTGAGGTGGAAGATTTTATTGCCTTAAACAGAGTTCTTAAAACGCCTTCATCATGAACAAGTGCATTATACCGCTCTTTTTCGCTTTGCACCCCCATCATAATGGTATTGGCAAAATTGTCATATTCATCAATTAACAGATATACAGGATAGGAAGTAGTACTTATTGAGCTTAACAACGACTCTATTGAATAAAGTGCATCATCATCTTTTACAGTGATTGAGGGTAAATCATAACCTTTATAATTATAGTATCTTATAAAACTTTCAATTTTTGCATTTATATGATTATACAAGGATTTTTTAATATCTTCAACACTGCCCGTAGTATCAACACATGAAAAATCCCACCTTAAAATAAAATAGGAGTTGTGCAATTCTGTAGGATTTTCAGCTATCTTTAAGTTGCCAAAAATCTCATCAAATTCATCTGCTTTGGCAACATCATAATAATTTTCCAGCATGGAGAGGACAAGGCTTTTCCCAAACCGTCTTGGCCGTATGAAGAGCTGGGATTTCGATTCTTCCAGCAAGGGGATTTTATCTGTTCTATCACAATAAAAATATCCCTTTGTATTTATTTCTTTAAAATCTGATATACCGTAGGAAAATTTCATGAAAACCTCCAAAATATTGTTTTATGTTGGGGTTTAATTCCGCTAAGACCCTGGTGAGTATTTTTTTATGATAACTCTTTTATCATTGTATTTATGGTTCGTGCAAGTTTACGGATATGTTTTTTGCAAACGTCAAATATTACATCGGCATCGGTTTGAAAATAGTGGTGACTGATAATATCACGCATGCCTTTGGCATTTTTCCAGTTAACCTGCGGATATTTAGGCAACAGGTCGTTGTTAGTTGTTTTATCAAGATTTTTTAATGCTTCACCAATTGCAATGAGCAGCATGCATATGCTATCAAGTTTTTCCATGCCAGCCGGAGAATCTGTAAAATCACGTACTTCTTTTACAGGTTCAAAACGCTCTATAATAGTTTGTGCAGCCTGATAAATTTGCTTCATTATTTCTAAAACAAGCTCTTTGTCATACATACACAGCTTCCTTGTCTATTCTCTTTTTAAGAAATGCATTCATGCCATTTCTATACCTTATAATATCAACTTTCCTG
>JAYEHB010000220.1:0-2094 GCA_034659375.1 Thermodesulfobacteriota bacterium | reverse complement strand
TGCATCCGGGGGGGGCTTAGGGATGATTATGCCACCCAGTGTTGTGCTTATTGTTTATGGTATATTAACAGAGCAGTCCATCGGTGCATTGTTTGTTTCAGGTATTTTGCCGGCTATTTTGATAACAGTCCTTTTTATAATATCCATTTACATTCAATGCAGAATTTCTCCACAAAAGGGACCCCGTGGAGAAAAATTTACCTTAACAGAAAAAATTAAATCTCTTGGTGGATTGATTGATATAGCGCTTGTTTTTATTTTAGTAATAGGCGGGTTGTTTCTAGGCTTTTTTACGCCAACTGAAGCAGCGGCTGTGGGAGTACTTGGTGTTCTGACTGTATCTGTAGTGAGACGTCAGATTACCTGGCAAGGATTTGTTACATCTTTGTATGAAACACTTAGAACCTCATGTATGGTATTGTTTCTCGTTGCAGGTGCTGTTATTTTTGGAAAATTTCTTGCTGTCACGAGAATACCCTTTGATATTGCAAGATGGGTGGGCGGATTTGATCTTCCAGCATATGCAGTAATGGGAATAATCATATTAATATATTTCATTGGCGGATGTTTTATGGATGCGTTAGCTCTTATAATGCTGACAATTCCGGTTTTTTTCCCCATTGTCATAAATCTTGGCTATGATCCAATCTGGTTTGGCATTATTATAGTGCTTATAACTGAAATGGGTGTAATAACACCTCCGGTAGGAATCAATGTTTATGTGGTTTATGGTGTTGCCCAGAGAATAAGTGCAGATATAACGCTTGAATCAATTTTTAAAGGTATCCTTCCCTTTTTAGTTGCAGTCGTAGTTGGGATAATCATTTTAATGATTTTCCCCCAGATTATTCTTTTTCTGCCTGAACTGATGTATTAGAGCAACAGTTTATATGAAAGTCCTGCACAAAATTGGGGGTAATTATTTTTTTCCAACTCCCTAATTATGGTAAAAAATATTTGAGATTTTATGAAAGGTATATTATATGGTAAGGGTTCACTCAAAAATAATTTTACATTTTTGCGTTACCCTTAAGGGAATGCCGTTTCTTAGATAACCAGGAGGTACTTTTGGAAAAGAATTTAAAGATAAGAGCGATCAGACTTGAAGATGCAGAGGATATCGAGAGGATCAGCATTGCTATTTCAAAGGATGTGGCTGATATTGATTTTAAAAAGCTTCTGGATCATAAAATAAAAGAGGGTGGAGAGGAGACCAGCCTGGTTGCAGAGATTGGCGGTAAAGTTGCCGGGTATATGATATCCAATACTCTTTATGCAGGATTTGGACTTAAAAAAAGTGCCTGGATAGTAACCATGGGCGTTGCTCCTCAATATATGGGCAGGGGAATTGGAGTTAAACTGGCTGAAGATATCTTTGAAGTATACAGAAAAAAAGGAATTAAACATATTTATTCCTCAGTGATGTGGGATTCCATTGATCTGTTGTCTTTTTTTAAGACATTGGGGTTTGAGCGGAGTAATTTTATAAATCTGCGAAAAGAACTCTGACCTGAAGGTTATGCGAGGTGTGGAACTGCCCGGCGGAGTCATAGAACTTGGCATGCGTGGACATTTTTTATGCGGGAATCGGGAGATCCGTGAATCTCCCCCCCTTTTAGGACATCGTGAATTTTAACAGGTAAACAAAACACCAGTAATACGGTTGTCAGAAAACACCTTTTATGACCGCCTGCCACGGTTCATCACATGAGACCATGCAGAAGGATATTCTATTCTTATTGGTCTAAGCATAGTTGTACAGTAAATGAAAATACAGAAAGAGTTAAGAGCAGACTTGACCCCTATTTTTCAATATCTTCGCACAGGTCATTGATAAGCTTTTATTCAGACCTTGCCACCAATGCAAATATCTATAATCTATCATTGCACGTTCATTGATTTATCAAGGATTTTATCAAAAGCACTTAAAGATTCTATTTCAAAAACACTTCTGAAAAGCTTTTTTATAGTTTGAGTGGATTTTATAGTAATAATTTTTTTTCTCATATTTTCGCTGATAAATTCAAATCTTATTTCAAGGGCTTCAATAAGCATATTTTTTTCACCTTCTTTTTCACCTTCTTTTTCACCTTC